>JBATYG010000372.1:0-3293 GCA_049673945.1 Occallatibacter sp. | reverse complement strand
GACCAGAAGCACATGGAGAGCGAGAAGACAGCAAAGTAGGCGGCGCAGAGGCTCGCATCGTCCGAAGAAAAGCGGCCCCCGGTGAAGAAGAGGTCAATCAGGGGCTTTCCGAGGGCCACCATGGCCGAGGCGGCGAGCAGGCCGAGGCAGGAGACGCGCGAGACGGAGTCGGCGACGACGTTGGCGAATTCATTGTGGCTCTGCCGCGCCCAGAGGCTGGCGAAGAAGGGCATGGAGGCCGCGCCGGCAGCCTGGGCAAGGATGGCCATCGGCGCGGTGAAAAGCTGCTTGGCGTAGCTCATCAGCGAGACTGCGCCGCTGGTGCCGGAAGCGAAGTGGGCGATGATCCAGTTGTCCGCAGTGACCAGCGAGACGCCGATGATGAGCGGCAGCGAGAGGCGCACCCATTCGCGCAGGCCCTCGTCGCGCCAGTCGAGCAGGGGCCTGTAGCGTGTGCCGGCGCGATGCGCGAAGACGGCGTTCAAGAGAAACGGGCCGAAGAAGGCTCCGGCTACGGTGCCGATGGCGAGCGACGAGACGCCGAGGCGGTGCACGAGCAGCACTCCGCCGACGATCGTGCCGAGGTTATAGATGAGCGGCGTGACGGCCTGCACGTTGAACTGCTTGCGGACCAGGAGCACCGCGCCAAAGACTCCCCCGGCGAAGAAGAAGAGCTGCGCGGGCAGCAGGATGCGGGTGAGCTTGACGCAGAGAGCGGCCTTCTCCGCGTCGAAACCGGGGAACCACCAGTGGATGTACCAGGGCGCGATGATTTCGGCGATCAGGATGGCCGTGCCGAGAACGAGGTACATGGTGGTGAGGATGACGGAGAGCGAACGCTGGCCATCGGCCTCGCGGCCGGAGTCGCGATAGCGGGTGAGGATGGTAACAAAGGTGATGGAGGCGGCGCCGCCTACGAGGAAGTAGGAGATCATGTCGGGCAGCACAAAGGCGGCATTGAGGGCGTCTGCCGCCATGCCGCGGCCAAAGAGCCAGACGATGTACTTCACGCGGACAAGGCCAATGATGCGGGACAGGAAGGTGGAGACCATGAGCAGCACAGTCGCCGTGAAGGCCGTATGCGCGTGCGCCGGATGCAGAATGCCGAGGATGCGCCCCAATGTGGTTGGACGGGACGGCTGCGGCTGCATCGCCGGTTGTGTTGGGGGTATGCCTGTCACTGGTTCTGATTCTACCGGTGGCGCGTGTGTGCGACACCGTTACCACAATGAGGCGCGCGGGCGCAGGTATGCTGGATGCGGAGGAAGAGATGGCAAGAATGCGGGGGTGGGGCTTGTGGTGGGCTGTGTGCGGGGCTCTGGCGGGCACGATAGGGTTTGCGCAGACGATTCACACCGGCGATGGCAGGACGATGCCAGCGCCGCCGCCGGAGGATACGCAGCCGGTTGTCGATAACTACTCCGGCATCAAGATCACTGACAACTATCGCTGGCTTGAGGATGCGAAGAGCCCGGAGACGCGCGCCTTTATCGATGAGCAGAATGCCTACACGACGCGGTATCTGAAGCAGGCGCGGATCCGGCCGCAGATTGTCGACGATTTGCAGGCGCTCGAGGATGTTTCGGTGACGGGCACGCCGCGGGAGCGGGCCGGCAACTACTTTTTCATGCGCAGGATCGCCGGGGAGCAGCAATTCTCGATCTACATTCGCCATGGGTGGACAGGAAAAGACGAGCGGCTGCTCGATCCGGCGGCGTTGAGCCGCGATGCGAACTCGTCGATTGTGCTGCGCGATGTTTCGCGGGACGGAACGCTGCTGGCGTACGGGGTCAAGCAGGGCGGCGCCGATGAGACGGCGATTCGGGTCTTTAACGTGAAGACGAAGAAGACGCTCGAAGATGAGCTGCCGAGTGGGTTGTACTATTCAGTCGAGTTCGCTCCCGATGGAAAGGGCATCTATTACACGCGGACCAACAAGCAGGGCTCGATGCTCTATCTGCACGAGCTGGGCACGCGCAACTCGGAGGACCGGCTTCTCTTTGGCCGCGAGTTTTATGACGAGCCGCTGGGGCCGATTGACCTCTTCATGTCGTCGGTGACCGATGATGGCCACTACCTGGTGGTGGATATCCAGCGCGGCGTGCCGGCGAAGCGTGAGGATATCGTCTTCAAGGATCTGACCAAACCGAAGTCGACGTTCCAGGTGCTGGTGTGGGGGCAAGAGTCGCGCTTCCAGACGATCTACGCCAATCACACGTGGTTTGTTAAGACGGATTACAAGGCGCCGAAGGGCAGAATCTATGCGGCCGATCCCGGCGTGATGCCTGAGGCGTGGAAGACGATTGTGCCCGAGGGGCCCGATGTCATCGAGTCGTGGAATATTGTGGGCGGCAAGGTCTATGTGAACTCGTTGAAAGACGTGAAGACCGAGACAGCCGTGTATCTGCTGGACGGCAAGCCCGCGGGGAGAATTGAATACGACGGCATTGGATCGTCGGGCGGCGTGGACGGGCGGACGACCGACCGCTTCGGCTTCTATACATTTCAATCGTTCATCCGGCCCGGGACGACCTACCGGCTCGACACGGTGACGGGGAAGAGCGAGGTCTTCTTTCAGCCGAAGGTGCCCTTCGACACGAGCCAGTACGAGCTGAAGCAGGTGTTCTACAAGTCGAAGGACGGGACGCAGATTCCGATGTTCATCGCGGGCAGGAAGGGCCTGAAGATGGATGGCACCGAACGGCTGCTGATGACCGGCTACGGCGGCTTCAATGTGAGCGAGACGCCGGTGTGGAATCCAATGTGGGCGTGGTGGATGCAGAAGGGCGGATGGTTTGCGCTGCCGAACCTGCGCGGCGGCGGCGAGTATGGCGAGAAATGGCATGAGCAGGGCATGTTCGAGAAGAAGCAGAATGTCTTTGACGACTTCTTTGCGGCGGCTGAGTATCTGATCGCCAACAAATACACGTCGCCGGCGCACTTTGCGCTTACGGGGCGCTCGAATGGCGGGCTGCTAATGGGCGCGTCGATGACGCAGCGGCCCGATCTCTTCGGCGCGATCTGGTGCGGGTATCCGCTACTGGACATGCTGCGGTACCAGCACTTCGAGCAGGGTCCGCACTGGACGACGGAATACGGAGCGTCGGAGGACGAAGATCAGTTCCGCTACCTGCTCAAGTATTCGCCGTATCAGAACGTGAAGGCGGGCACGGCGTATCCCGCGGTGATGTTTTTCACCGGCGACAGTGATACGCGCGTCGATCCGCTGCATGCGCGCAAGATGACGGCGGAGCTGCAGGCGGCGTCGACGAGTGGGCGGCCGATCCTGCTGC
>JBATYG010000371.1:0-2937 GCA_049673945.1 Occallatibacter sp. | reverse complement strand
CTGTTGATCTGGATTCGCGGCACGCTGCCACGCCTGCGCCAGGACCAGTTGATGAACTTCGCCTGGAAGTTCGTGATCCCGATGACGCTGCTCGATCTCTTTGTGGCCGCGATGTGGCGGTTCATGGGTGAGGGCTGGAGCCGATGGGTATTGTGCTCTGCGATTCTGCTGCTCGCGTATGTGGTGCTTGGCCGTGCTTCGATGCGCAGGCAGAACTTCGGGCCAAGGAGTTATCGCTATGCGGAGTAAGAAGCGTAGCACCGCGGAAAGGACCGGGGACCGATGAGCCATGCCTTCTGGATTGCGGCGATCTTGACGATCGCGGGCGGACTGGCCGCGACCTTGCTGAAGAACCTTGTGCACTGCGCGCTGGCAGTCACTGCGGCATTCGCCGGGCTCGCGTTTCTCTTTCTCCAACTGGACGCGCAGTTCGCAGGATTCGTGCAGATCCTCGTCTACATTGGCGCCGTTGCAATTCTGATTGTCTTCGCCATTCTGCTCACGCGTAGCAGCGAGACTCCCGCATCCGAGAGAGGCGTCTTCAGCAAAAACTGGTTTGCAGGCGTAGCGATCGCAGCCGCAGTCTTCGCAGTTTTGGGCTGGTCGATTCTGCGCGCCGCTCCTGCATTGCCTGCAGAAACGCCGGCGCCTGCTGTGACGGTCCATCAGATCGGCGAGGCGCTGATCAGCCAATATGTTCTGCCGCTGGAGATTGTCGCCCTTCTGCTGACCGCGGCCCTCATTGGCGCGGTGGTTGTGGCCATGCACGAGAAAGGGGAAGCCCGGTGACACCGCTCGCAAGTTATCTCATGGTGGCTGCGCTGCTCTTCGCGATCGGGCTGGGAGCCGCGCTGACCCGGCGTAACGCAATCCTGGTGCTCATCGGCATTGAGCTCATGCTCAACGCCGCGAACCTGAACCTGGTGGCGTTCTGGCGTTATGGCACGGGCCCCGAGGCATTGACAGGTTTCATCTTTGCAATTTTTTCGATTGCGGTGGCAGCCGCCGAGGCAGCAGTCGGGCTTGGCTTGGTAATTGCGGTGTATCGCCACGCGCAGACGGCGGATCTTGACCAGATGAACAGGATGAAAGGGTGAGCCGGTGATGCAAGAGGGGATTCCGTTTACTCCGCAGATCGCCGCCTCATCGATTACGCAGATTCTGTGGCTCATTCCGGCGCTGCCCATGCTGGCGGCTGGGGTCATCGCACTGCTCAGGCAGCCGCGGCGCAAACCCGCGGCGGCGCTGGCCATCGGCTCACTCGGTATTTCGTTGCTGCTGGCGCTGGTTGCTTTCGCGCACGTAGCAGGCGGGTGGATGCAGGGGCTCGCCGTGCGCGAGACGGTGAACTTTACGTGGATCCAGGTGGGTGGAGCTCCGGTCGACCTGGGATGGGTACTTGATCCGCTTTCAGCCGTGATGCTGGTGATGGTCTGCTTGGTCGGCCTGCTGATCTTCATCTACTCAACCGGCTACATGGAGCATGACGAGAACTTCACACGCTTCTTCTGCTTCCTCTCGTTGTTCGCTGGTGCAATGCTGGGCGTGGTCGTCGCCAATAGCCTGCTTTTGCTCTTCATGTGTTGGGAACTGGTTGGCCTCACCTCGTACCTGCTGATCGGCTTCTGGTATCAGAAGCCCTCGGCTGCGGCCGCGGCCAAAAAGGCTTTCCTCACGACGCGCGTCGGCGACATCTTCTTTCTGCTGGGTATGGTGTGGCTCTTTGCGCAGACCGGCACGCTGCTCTTCTACAACAGTGGAATCGGATCGATGGAGCCTCTGAAACTCGGGCTGCTGTTGCAGACTCCGTCAGCACTGGGACTCACGGCCGCCGGCGCGATTGGGCTGCTGATTTTCGCGGGCGCGGCGGGCAAGAGCGGCCAGATGCCGCTGCACGTGTGGCTGCCGGATGCGATGGAGGGCCCGACGCCGGTCTCGGCCCTGATTCACGCAGCGACGATGGTAGCTGCAGGCGTGTATCTGATCGCGCGCGTCTATCCACTCATGTCGGCAGGGCTCTCGACGGGTTCCACTGCTGCACTGACAGTGGTGACGGGGGTGGGTGCGATTACGGCAGTCTTTGCCGCGTTGATCGCCGTTGCGCAGAACGATATCAAGCGCATTCTTGCCTATTCCACGGTTTCGCAGCTTGGCTATATGATGGCCGGCCTGGGGATGGGCGGCGTAGCGGTGGGTATGTTCCACCTCATTACGCATGCCTTCTTCAAGGCCCTTCTCTTCATGGGTGCGGGCTCCGTGATTCACGGCTGCCACGAGGAACAGGACATCCGCCACATGGGCGCGCTGAAGGGGCCGATGCGGACAACCTTCCTGGCATATTCGGCCGGCATGCTGGCTCTCGCGGGATTGATTCCCTTCGCGGGATTCTGGTCGAAGGATGGCATTCTGGGTGCCGCGCATGGCTGGGAGATCTCCCGCTGGCCCTATTTCCTGCTCGTCTTCGGAGCGCTGCTCACAGCGTTTTATATGACGCGGCAGGTGAGCTACGTCTTCTTCGGCAATTGGCGCGGCCACGGCCACGCGCATGAAAGTCCCAGGACGATGACCGTGCCGCTGGTGATTCTGGCCTTCTTCGCTGTGACGCTGGGCGCAATCGGCACCCCCGCCTGGCCGTGGTTCCGGGCCTTTCTCGAAAGCCGCACGACTGCTGGAATCGGCGTTGAACCCGGCCTCATGACGTTGATGGTAACGTCGACGATCGTGGTGCTGATTGGCCTCGGTCTGGGCTGGGCGATCTACGGCAACAAGACGGTTGACGCCGAAGCGCCGGATGCCCTGGAGCGCGCCATGCCGCCGGTTTGGGCCTTGCTGCGCGACAAGTTTTACGTGGATGAGCTTTACGGGGTAACGGTGATTGCCTTCTACAAGTGGTGGGCGAAGGTTGCCGACTGGCTCGACCGCAGGGTATGGGGCGGC
>JBATYG010000370.1:0-2228 GCA_049673945.1 Occallatibacter sp. | reverse complement strand
GGCATACGGCGGATATCCAGATCATCAAGACTACCGGCGACCGCCTGCAGGAAGTGACCTTCGCGCAGGTCGGCTCCAAGGGCATGTTCACGAAGGAAATTGAAGAAGCCCTGGCCGAAGGCAGAATTGATCTCGCCGTGCACTCGCTGAAAGATCTGCCGACAGAGCTGCCGGAAGTTTTCACACTGGCCGCGATCCCAGCGCGCGTCGACCCGCGTGACGCCTTCGTCTCAGAGAAGTATGCGAGCCTGGCTGCGCTGCCCGCGGGTGCGAAGATCGGCACAAGCAGCCAGCGAAGGCGCGCACAACTCAAGGCATTGCGACCCGATCTTGTGGCAGTCGAGTTTCGCGGCAACGTGGACACGCGTCTGCGCAAGCTTGCCGAAGGTCAGGTCGATGCGATCCTGCTGGCCGCTGCAGGGCTCGACCGCCTGCAGAAGGCGGAATGGATTCGCGAACGCCTCGATCCGAAAGATTTTTGCCCCGCGGCAGGGCAGGGCGCGCTTGCGATTGAGACGCGAAGGAATGACGCGGCAACTATCGCCGCCACGATGTTTCTCGACGACGCTGCTACGCGATTCGCTGTCACTGCCGAACGGGCCGCGCTGGCCGCGCTGGGCGGCGGCTGCCAGGTGCCCATCGGGGTGCACTGCCGGCCAGCGAAAGATGAGGCAGAGATCTTTGGGGTCGTCGCTGATCCTGAGTCGGGCAAAGCTGTACGGATCTATCACAAGGCCCCGCACAGCGGAGACGGCGTGGAGTTGGGCAGGCTGACCGCTGAGATGCTGTTGCGGAAGGGTGCGGGGACGCTGCTTGCAGGTGTTGCAGAGCAATCTGCTGGGGCTTCAGCGTGAGCCAGCCGCTGGCTGGCCGCCGCATTCTCGTAACGCGGGCGGCGCACCAGGCAGGCAGGCTGAGCGAAGGGCTTCGCGCGCTGGGCGCTGAAGCTGCCGAGGTGCCCGTTCTCGAAATCCGACCGCCCGCAAGCTACGAGCCGCTCGATGCTGCGCTGCGTCGCCTCGACACATACAACTGGATCATCTTCACCAGCAGCAACACGGTGCAGGCGCTGGCTGAGCGCATTGCGGCGCTGGGCATCGTGCCGTCCTCGCAAGTCCCGCTGGTAGCCGCAATCGGCTCAGCGACTGCGGACGCAGCGCGCGATGCGGGATTCACGGTGAGCCTGATGCCCGAGCAGTACGTTGCCGAGAGCCTGGTGACCGCGTTGCACGGTCAGGTGGACGGCAGGCGCTTTCTGCTGGCCCGGGCTGCTGCGGCCCGCGATGTTATTCCCGATGCGTTGCGCGCTGCCGGAGCCTTCGTCGATGCTGTCGATGCGTATCGGAATGCGATTCCCGCGGGAGCTTCGGGGCTTCTTCAGCAGGCGGTGAGACGAGGTCTCGATGCGGCCACGTTCACCAGTTCGTCAAGTGCCCGGCACCTGGCCGAGGTGGCGCGCGCCGCGGGCATCGCATTTCCGCTGGAGAATGTTGCGGCGATCTCGATTGGGCCGGTTACGAGCGAGACACTACGCGGTCTGGGCTGGGAACCCGCGGCAGAGGCGAGTCCGCATGATATTGAGGGGCTGGTTGAGGCGGTGAAATTGTGCTTCTTATCCATTTAATAGGCGTAAGATAGTTGGGATTTCCGAGGAGATTCACGTGCTGCGCTTCGGTTTACTATGCTTGGCTTTGTGCCTTTGCACCGCAGGACTGGCGTCTTTTCTCGACTACACTCACCTCGTAGTTTTCGGATCTTGCGCGGGCCCTGGAGCTGTCGTCATTTTCGTCGCTCTAATAGGCTCATCGTCTCTCGGAGTTATCTTCACAATTGTGGGTCTGAGCGTAAGTCTGGCGCGAAAGCTCCGAAACCGTTTTAGCAACGGGTGAATGCTATCTCAGCTCTCCCAGGTCTTGTCCTTTGAGTGGCACAGCGTCTCAAGCGTGCACTGCCGGCACTTCGGATTCCGTGCGATGCACACCTGCCTGCCATGGTGGATGATCTGGTGCGAGAAGCGAATCCAGTGGTCAGCCGGAATCACGTTCATCAATTCCTGCTCTACTTTCTGCGGCGTGTCGCCTTTGGCGAGGCCGAGGCGGTGCGAGATGCGAAAGACATGGGTATCCACAACCACGCCTTCGGCCTTTCCGAAGCTCACGCCTAGCACTACGTTGGCCGTTTTGCGCGCCGCGCCCGGCACGGTGATCAGTTCCGCCAGCGTCTCGGGT
>JBATYG010000369.1:0-9490 GCA_049673945.1 Occallatibacter sp. | reverse complement strand
ACCCGCGCCTGTGGAAGCCTGTGGATAGTGAATGTCCGATAACAGGTATTCTGTAATCTCAGATTGGTCGATTTTCCACAAGCATGGGCGCCTTTGTTTATACGGCTTTTCGCGCATTCCCCGCATGCGAGAAGGTCCTTCCCCGGCTTTGAAGGTCCGGGTAAACGCGGGAGATAAATTGGGAACAGTTGGCGCGGGGTACGCTGGACTCGAAATCGAACCTGGTATGCGAGACTAGGTGCTCAAAGCGCGGCTACATCTTGTAGCGGCCCATGTCCTCATCGTTCAGACCTTCGAGCCAGCCCCGCAACTGCGCGGCGGTCGGACCTTCGGGGGGTCCCGAAGTGTTTAGCTTGGCCGACTGCATCACCTGCTCCGAGACGTAGATCGGGCAATCCGCGCGCAGTGCCAGCGCGATCGCGTCCGAGGGCCTGGCATCAACTGTGAGCCGATCCTCATTCTGGCGCAACCAGAGCGTCGCAAAAAATGTGTCGTCTCGAAGCTCCGTTATAACAACACGCTCCAGCGTTCCATTCAGGTAATGGATGAGGTTTCTAGTGAGATCGTGTGTCATCGGCCGCGGAGCAGCTGCCTTCTCGATCTCGATAGCGATGGCATTTGCCTCGAAGATGCCCACCCAAATCGGCATCACCGTCTCAGACGCAACATCCTTGAGAACAACGATCGGCATGTTGGTGGCGGGGTCCACAATCAACCCCCGAATTCTAACCTCGATGTCCATCGATCCCTCCGTTGCGACTGCTCTTCCCTTAGACGGCTTCTCCGAGAAGGCTGTTGGGAAAAGCTGCCGTAATTTTCACCCGGACGTAGCTGCCCGGCGCCGGCGCAATCGGCTGCGACGTAGTGAAGTTGACGGTCTTATTTTGGCTGCTGCGGCCGGCTATCTGCCCTCGGCCCGTGTTGGTATTTTCAACCATCACTTCCATTATCTCGCCCAGATGCCTGAAATAGTTAGCCTTTTGAATCTCTCGCTGTCGCTCGAGCAAGACCTGCAGCCGCTTTGCTTTCTCGGTTTCAGGGATGGAGTCAATCATGGTCAGCGCAGGCGTATTCGGCCTTGGCGAGTACTTGAAACCGAAGACGCAATCGTACTCGACTTCCTTCAGCAGGTCCATCGTCGCAATGAAGTCGTCGGGCGCTTCACCGGGAAATCCCACGATGATGTCGGTTGAAAGCGAGATGGGCCTCTTCGCCGCCTTGATCCATGCGATGCGTTCCAAATACCATTCGCGAGTGTATTCCCTGGCCATCATCTTCAGCACGCGCGAGGAGCCGGATTGCACCGGCAGATGCACATGGTCGCAGAGCGCTGGCACTGCGTCGATGGCCTCAACGATGTCGCGGGTAAAATCGCGCGGGTGGCTCGTCGTGAACCGCACGCGCCGGATGCCGTTCACCTGGCCAACTGCAACCAGAAGATCGGCGAAGCTCAACTTCCCTTCCGGATCGCGATAGCTGTTGACGTTCTGCCCCAGCAACTGGATCTCGGTGTAACCCTGGTCGGCGATTCTGCGCGCCTCGGCGAGCACGGATGGGGCGCTACGGCTGCGCTCCTTGCCCCGCGTGTAGGGGACAACGCAATAGGCGCAGAACTTGTCGCAGCCTTCAATGATGGTGATGTAGCCGCGGTAAGGATTCTGGCGCGCTGTGAACTCTGTCTCGAAGGTTTCCTCGGTCTGCCGGTCGTCGAGCCCCGTGATCCGGCTCTCGCCCGCCTCGAGACGGGAGAGCATCTCCGGCAGCTTACGGTAAGAGGCCGAGCCGGACACCAGCGAGACATACGGTGCCCGCTCGAAGATCTTTTCGCCCTCCTGCTGCGCCACGCAACCCAGCACCCCAAAGCGCTTGCCCGCCTTGTAAAACTTCTTGTAGTCGTTCAACCGATGGAAGACTTTCTGCTCCGCCTTATCGCGGATCGAGCAGGTGTTGTAGAGGATAAGGCCGGCTTCTTCTTCGGATTCGACCTGCCGGTACCCCTGCTGTTGCAACGTCCCGATCACTTTCTCGGAATCGTGGGCGTTCATCTGGCACCCGAAGGTCTCAAGATAGAAGGTTTTTTCGGCTGCCATAGCAATTCCAAGTATAGTTCATCGGCTATTTTCCGGCTCCGACGCGGCAGGGAGGGCCAATCTGCATCTAGCGCAAGCCGGTGTGCAGATAGGCCAGCAGCGCCGCCATCTGGTCCTGGGTAAAGCGCCCCGCGAAAGACGGCATCATTCCCTTGCCCGATAACACCACACGCTCTATGTTCTGGTCGCTGTTGGGCGTGCCGCTCGGCAAAGTGGGATGGGCAAACAGGTGGTGCAGATTCGGCGGAACCTTCTTGAGCGCGAGGTCATTGTCTTCGTGGCAGTGCGCACAGCGAACCTCGTAGAGATGCCTCCCTGCTGCCTCCTGCGCCGTGAGTGGGGGCGCCCGGTGGCAGCCGGCAACGGTTACCGTAATGAGGATGACAATGGTCGACGCACCTGCGAAGAGAGCAGCGCAAATTCTCCGGGAGCGCATTGACTTCCATTCTATGACGGCGCGCAGGCGCGCCTCCTTGAGTCTCAAGTGCGATCGCTTCGATATGCTGGAGCTGACCGGGGGCATGGTTGGCGCTTCGGTCCTTGCCAAAGCGTTCAACCGGAGACTCCCAAACAATGAAGCCCCACTTCGATAACCTCACGCCCTTTGCGCACGCCGCTCAAAATCGCTGCTTCGGATGCGGAGAAGCAAATCCGCAGGGGCTGCACCTCGAATTCTTTCTCGCCGACGACGGCACCGTGGTCTGTCCCGCCACCATCCCCGACTCCTTTGAAGGCCACCCGGGCTTTCTGCACGGTGGCATTATCGCTACCCTTCTCGATGAGACGATGAGCAAGTCAGTCCGCGCGCGCGGCCTCAACGCGATGACCCGGCACATGGAAGTCGATTACCGCCGGCCTGTCCCCTCTTCTGCGCCGATCCGCATGGAGGGCCGCATCGCTCGCAGCGAAGGCCGCAAGCATTGGGTCGAGGCTCATATTCTCGACAGTGAAGGAAGACCTCTCGCTCAGAGCAAGGGGCTCTTCGTCGAAGTCATCCCGAAGCCGCCCGCAGCTAGTTGAGTGCGCCGAGACACGCGATCATGCAAAGACTAGCAGGTAGAAAATTGACCAGTTCGCATGTTGAGGACATCTCGCAGGTTCCGCAATACGCACTCCTGCGAGATGTCGCTCGGCCTTAGTGAATCATGTTGATCGTTTCCTGGGTAACCGTGTCGAACGTGGTGACGGCCTTGGAATTCGCTTCAAAGGCGCGTTGCGCAACAATCAGGTTTGAGAATTCCGCTGAAATGTTGACGTTCGATTGTTCCAGCGCTCCATCCTGCAGCGTGCCCAGCCCGGCTGCGCCCGAGGTCCCGACGGATGCGGTGCCGCTCGCCAGTGTCGTCTGGTAGTCGCCATCGCCCAGCATCTTCAATCCCTGAAGGTTGGTGACATTTGCCAACGCCAATTGGCCGACATTCTGTTTCTGGTCGTTGGAGTAGGAAACCGTCACAGTTCCATCCGCGCCGATCGAGAAACTTTGATATTGTCCCGGAGCATAACCATCCTGCGTGGTCGCAGAGACAGCCGAAGATGCGTCCACCTGGCTGATCGTTGGCGAGCCGCTCGAGGAGAGAAGGTTCCAGTTCATGTTCAGATCAGCCGCGCCGTCGGCCAGGCCCGTAAAGCCTAGCGGAATCGAGGAGATATCTCCCGCTGCCGTGCCCACCGGGGTCGTGACGCCTCCCGTCGTGATGGAAGCGAGGTTGCCGGATGAATCGAAGTTCATCGTGCCGGTTATCGGCGTCGATACGCCCGACGTAAAGTCGCTTGCCGGCAACGCCGCGGAATAGGTCCAGGTATTCGCCGCCGTCTGCGTGTAGGTGACGGTCGCGATATGCGGTACGCCAAGCGAGTCATAGATCGTGACCTGTCCCGGAAAGCTCGTGCCCGTCGTGGCCGTCGCATCGAGATTCGCGGTCATGTTCAGCGTGCTCGTCGCCTGAGGCTGCTGCACCTGGCCAACGGGAATGCTGATCGCGGTGAGCGGCGCGTTCGTGTTGACCACTCCGTTGGCTGCCGGGTAACCCATCACGTCGAGGCCGTTCGTCGTCACCAGGCTGCCGCTCGAGGTGAGAGAGAAGTTCCCTGCCCGCGTGTACTCGTAGGCGCCGCTCCCATTGCCGACAACGAAGAAGCCATTGCCGTTCAGGGCAACATCGGTGGAATTGCCGGTCTGGTTGACCGAGCCCTGCGTGAAGTCCGTTTCATTGGTGGCCACCTGCACGCCGGCGCCCACCTGGATAGGGTCGCCTGAGTCGGTAGTTCCGACCTGCTGATAGAAGAGGTCAGCGAAATTCGTTGACTGGGACTTGAACCCGGTCGTGCTCATGTTGGATAGATCGTTTGCGATGGTGTTCAGCGCCGTCGAATCGGCGTTGAGCCCGGTCAGTGGAATCGAAAAGCTTGCCATTGAGAAACCCCTCCTGAGTGTGCCGTTAAGTCGGCCGGTTAGGATCTTGGATGTGAATGACTGACAGCTGCGCTCTGGCCGCCGAGCGATCCGGCAATACGCTGCGCCGAAGCGTTGGCTGCGGGAACGCCAAGGTTGCCTTCCACGGTGTGTGAAACCGCCGGGCTCTCTGCCGCCGCCGGACTCTCTGTTGCCGCCCGACTCTCCGTTGCCAAGGATGAGCTCGAACTCGCTGCTGCCTGCATCGCGCCGGCACCGCCGCCGGCCGCATCGCCGGTAGCTGTCGGATCGAGCGTCGAGGAGAGCGTCTGGTTGATTGAGATCAGTTGTTCCAGACTGTTTACGTTCACAAGCTGATTGATGTATTCGTTGGGATCCGTATCCGCCGTTGGATCCTGATTCTGCATCTCTGTTACAAGCAGCGTAAGAAAATCATTGGAGGAAATTGTCGCCGCATCCGTTGAGCTGCCCGTTGAATTACTCGATCCGCTGTCCATCGCCCTCGCACCCGGCAATGTCTCTGCTGTTGCAACGTGGTGGTGCAGTGTTATGGTCATCCCCTCTCCCTCTCCTTCTCCTTCGCTGAGCCGCTTTCGCGATTCACTTCCCGTCCTCTGTCAGGCGATTACGGAGAGCGATCCGCGACCCCGAGAGGCGCCGTACATCAAAGTTGCAGCCGTGCCGCGCAGGTCTGTTTTCGCAGTAACCTGCGTTGCACTCGCCGCGCCGCTCGTGGCCGCCTGACTTCGTCCATCTGCGGCATCATTTCTCTCCGCCTCGCCACGTCCCTGCTGCCCGCTTTGCTGCCCGCCCTGGTGTCCCTGGGCAAATCCGGTCCATTCGCTTGCCGGCGCCGCCACCGCGACCGTTTCCACCGGCACGCGATGTTCTGCAAGATAGGCATTCAATTCCGGCAGATATGAATGCATCGACTGGACCGCATCGGCCGAGCCTGGCAGCACACTCGCGTGAACACCGGATGGCCCCAGCTCTGCCCGCACTCCGATCCAGCCGAGCGCCGGATCATCGAAACCTGCCTCAGCGCTTGTCTTTCCCGTATGCGTCCAGTGGCCGATCTCGGTTCCGCTCGTACCTCCGCTATCCAGCGCCGTAAAGGTCTGTTGCATGTCCGTCGCGGAAGGCGCCAACGAAGCCGGCTCTCCTTTTGTTGCCCCGATCTGTTTTGGATAGGCCGCCCCATCTCCGGGAACGATTCCTGGAACGATGGCGTGGGCGACAAGATGAGGTGACTGTAGCACTGCTGTTGTTCCCGATTGATCCTCAGCGCGCTCGGTCTTTCGGTGCTGCCCCGCTTGTTGCGCGGCAGTGGTCTCAGCTGAGTCCTTCATCGTTTCCGCTCCCGAGGGTGGCGCCTGGGAAACTCCACTGGGCCCGCCGGGCAGAATACCCGGGGCCTTCGAAGCTGGTAATTCGACCGATGACGCGGCCGTTGAAGTCGTCTGCGAAGGGGTGGCATCTCCCGCGTGGGAAGCAGTCGTCGTTTCGATCCTCGCCGAAACCGCAGTGACACTTTGCGTATGATCTCCAAGCGTTGCCGAGGCCGCGTTGCTCGAGTTCACTGGCGCAGCCGCTGCAGATCCTTGCTTGCTCTCTTCCTGTTCTCTCACAGCGGCCGCAAAGTGTCCGCTCTCTGCCTGATTAAGCCATGCCCCTGCCGATGTCAGACCCAGGCGACTGCCCGCTGATGCAATTCCCGGCAGCGGCGCCGAGCCCATCGATAGATGCGCGCCCAGGGTCGTGGACCCGGCGTGCGCGTCCTTCTGCGAGGCATTGGTGACGGGCTGCGGCGCCGGCACTGGGCCTGGGCTCGGGATTGAGAGTGGAACCGCCGCCAGAGCAAGAGCTGAGGCGGCAGAGTTGCCGGCCGATGATGCTTCAGGCTGCGTTTTATGAGCCGCGCTCTGCGACGCTCTCTCAGGCCTCTCGCGCCTCTCACCGTCGCTCCCGTGAATCGCCGCGTGCACGATTGCTTCAGACGTGCGCACCGCGTTTTCTGCACTTGACTGCGGAGGAAGGCCGCCATGGACCGTCGATTCGGCGATTTGCACACCTTCTCCAGAGCCGATGAGCGCCTCTACGCCGGCGCGAAAGCTCTCTGGCGAGTGCGCCAGCGAGTCCGCTGCGCGTCCTTTGAAATGCGCAATGTGAGCTACGCCGCTCTCCTCGTTCGCAGTCAGAGGAATGCCGACGCTCTTTAGGAGGGGAGGAGTCATGTGGTAGATAAGAGCAGAATACGGACCAAAGCAGTGAGGGAAAGGTTAGAGAAGATTCATGTTGAGGTTCAGGTGTTACTCACGCTTTATCGCGTGCGCGATGCCAGTCATCCATATCTCTCTGGCGGCGTCGCTCCGCTTCGCTCTCCGCGCGCGCATCCCGCGCCTCAACCAGTGTCTCTGCCTGGCGGCGTTGCGCGCGTGTCGAGAGAAAGCGCTCACGCACGTGCGCTGCCTGTTGTTCTGCTGTCTCGAGCTTCCCCTGCAGTATATGCGTCTTTCTATCTGCCGCTCTGGTCTCTTCAAGTCCTGCGATGCGATCGGCGAGGCGCCCGGTCCGCGCGCTGTCGGTAACGATCTGCCGGCCTTGCTTGTCACATTCCGCCGCCTTCGCCAGCGCTGCACGAACCCCGTTCACTTCGTTCATCGCCGCCTCAAGCGCCAGTCTCCCCTGCTCCTCTTGGAGTTCGCGAATGCGCAACAGACGCCCCAGAGGAGTTGAAAGAGCCATGCGCTACACCTCGCCTGCCAGCGTTGCAAGTCTCTGCAGTGTGCCACCAAATTCGGCCCGATCTCTCGCATCCTGCGTCATAAAGCCTCTAATGGCGTTGCGCGAGCGAAGCGCGCGATCCAGGTCCGCATCGGCGCCCGGTTTATATGCTCCTATCCGCACCAGGTCTGCCGATCGCTCATAGACCGCCATCAGCCGGCGCAGAAGAATCGCGTCCTCGCGATGCGCCGTCTCCGTCACCGCCGGCATCAGGCGGCTGATCGAGTCCAGCACCTGAATCGGCGGATACCATCCCTCCGAAGCCAGCGCGCGCGAAAGAACAACGTGGCCGTCGAGCAGCGATCGCACCGCGTCGACAAGCGGATCCTGCTGATCATCGCCTTCCATCAGAACGGTATAAAACGCGGTGATCGATCCAGTCTGAAAGTTCCCTGTCCGCTCAACCAGTTTTGCGAGGCGCGTGAAGACTGACGGCGTATACCCTTTTGCGGTGGGCGGTTCGCCGGCTGCAAGGCCAATCTCCCGCGCGGCCATCGCAAAACGGGTCAGCGAATCGAGAACCAGCAGAACGTGCTTTCCCTCTTCCGCGAATGCTTCTGCCACTGTGGTTGCTGCCAGCGCCGCGCGCATTCGCATCAGGGGCGACTGATCCGAAGTTGAAACCACGACAACCGAGCGTGCCCTCCCGCTCTGGCCAAGGGAGTCTTCCAGAAACTCGTTGACTTCGCGGCCCCGTTCGCCCACCAGGCCCACTACCGTCACATCGGCCTCGGTGTTTCGCGTCATCATGCCGATGAGCGTGCTCTTTCCCACCCCCGACCCGCCAAAGATTCCTACGCGCTGCCCGCGGCCTACAGTCAGCATGCCATCGATCGCGCGAATGCCCGTTCCCAGCGGGCTGCGGATCGGCACGCGGTCAACCGGCGAACGCACCGTCCCATCGAGCGGCCGTGATTCCGTGACCGTCGGCAGACGGCCGCCGTCGATAGGCTCCCCTGCCGCGTTCAGCACACGGCCCAGCAACCCCGGCCCCGTCTCTATCTCCGAGTGCGCGCCCAACGCCAGCACGCGATCGCCGTAGCGAATGCCTTCAAGGCTCTCGACCGGCATGGTTAGAATGTTCGATCCGCGAAAGCCGATCACCTCAGCAAGATGAACGGCGCCCATCCGGTCGATAATCTCGCAGCACTCGCCAACCGAGGCGAGCGGCCCCACCGACTCGATGGTTTGCCCAACGGATTCGAGCACTTCGCCGCGCCAGCGCCATGGCTGCCTGCTGCGCAATCGCGTGAAGTAACGGTTCAATAGCGCGGCTGTCATTTCCCTGCCTCTGCCGTCTGGCTCCTTCTGCGTCCAGTCGCCTCTACAGCTGTCCATCGGCTGCGATCGAAGAATCCACGTTCAATTTCGCCCAGCTGCGAGCGCACACCCAGGTCAACTGAGCCCAGCGTCGTCTCAATCATGCAGTCTCCCGTCCGCATGCCGTCGTTGGCAACCAGGCTCGGCTTCACTGCGAGATTCGGTATGTGTTCGAGCGCTTCCTGCCAGAGATCAAACTCCGGTGCCGGCACCAGGAGCCGCACCTCCGTCGATTCCGCCAGCTGCCCCAGCGCGACCCGGACCGCCCCGGTCAGCAGCAGCGGGTCCATCTGCGCTTCCCTGCGCAGGATGCGCGCCGCAATTTCGAGCGCCAGCTTCACCACCTCCTGCTCAATTGCGTGCAGATAACTCTCTTGCGCCTCCTCGAATTTCCTCACCAGCGTTGCCAGTTGCTCGCCGCGCTGCTTCTCCTCGCGATCGCGAGCAGCTTTCTGCGTCTCCCGCTCGCTCTGAAGGCCTTCCTGAAAGCCGCGCTGCCTTCCCGTCTCGAAACTCTTCCGCGTCTCTTCGGCAATACGGTGCTCGATGCGATCTTCTACCTGTTTCTCCGGTTCAGAGGCGACGGCCGGCAATGAGACCGCATCGCTTCCATCAGGTGTCGATGCGCGGAAGCCGGATTTTGGCAACGGCGGCACAGAATACGCCGGATAGATCACAGCCTGTATCTCAGTTCCGGCAGGCGTTACGCCCGCCCTCGCCTCCGCATGCATTGCTACCTTCATCTCGACCTGCTTCCTTTCCTCTTCTCAGCGGCTTTCCCAGCGCAATCGCTCTATGCCAGCATCTCGTCGCCGGCTTCCAGCTTGAGGACGACCTTGCCTTCGCCCTCCAGCCGCCGCGCGTTGTTCAGAATCTCCTGCTG
>JBATYG010000368.1:0-2044 GCA_049673945.1 Occallatibacter sp. | reverse complement strand
TCTACCCTGCGCCCCGGATGGCCGGGCTACAGCACGTTTCTCAAGCAGATGGCGAATGTGCCTGCAGCGTGCGAAGGGCGGCCCGAAGCGCACAAGCCGATGATCGAGGCAAAGTCGGAACCGTCGCAGCCGTCATTGCCGGCGTCGCATTAACGCACTACGGTGTATCGCCCTATCTATAGGGATGAGTGGCGCCGGCGCATGCGATAGAAAAACGTGAGGAACGTCACCGTGCCGCAGCTCAGCAGGCTCGCGGCCATGCCCAGAATCAGCGAAAGATCGCGCTGGAAAATACCGTGAACGATTCCGATTGCTTGCAGAACGCTGAAACCGCCGAAAGTGATCAGCGATATGCCCTCATCCGACTTTTTGCGCCACAGCGCGATCACCTGCGGCACAAACAGCAGCGCATTGCACACCAGGCCCAGCCCGAAGATGACGGCAACGATCTCTTTCATTGCGTGCCTGCCTCTCAGGCTTGAAAACGGGCCAGCCCGCGGGCCTTTGCTCTGGCGGCCTCTTCTTCGCGGTTTCTCGGCGAGGCGTTGGTTTCGAGGGAATCAAGCAGCCGCGCCGAAGCAGCGGCAACTTCCTCGACGGCCGTAAGGAAGGCGGGCTCGTTGGCCTTCGACGGCTTGGCGAAGCCGCTGATCTTGCGCACAAACTGCAGCGACGCGGCGCGAATCTCCTCGTCGGTTACTGGAGGATCGAAGTTGAAGAGCATTTTGATATTGCGGCACATTCGCTGGAACCTCCCCGTCTTGCAGCGGCGCACGCCCGTTGCAAGAGAGTTACGCTTCCTACTTTACCCTGCCGTCTGCGGAAATCCGCCGCACGACCAACCTGTAAAATCGCGACAAAGTATCTGTGACCGGAAATGTATCTTTGACCAGGATTGATGACTTACTTCGACCAGGTAATTGAAGCGGCGAGATTTCTGCGCACCCGGCTCGGCAAGCTGACGCCCACGGTTGGCGTCGTACTGGGCTCGGGACTGGGCAATGTGGCCAATGCCGTGTCGGAGGCGGTGATCGTCCCCTATCGCGAGATTCCCCACTTTCCCCGCTCGACGGTCGAAGGACATTCAGGCCGCATCGTTGCCGGGCGCGTCGGCGGGGCGCCGGTCATCATCATGCAGGGCCGCGTTCACTTTTACGAGGGATACTCACCGCTGCAGGTGACTTTTCCCATGCGCGTGCTCGGAGCGCTCGGCATCGGAGCCGTCGTGCTAACCAACGCATCCGGCGGAATCGATGACAATTACCAGCCCGGCCAGCTCGTCCTGATCGCCGATCACATCAACATGATGGGCTGGAACCCGCTGGTAGGGCCGAACGAAGCCCGATTCGCCACCAGGCAGCGTACAGGCCTGCGTTTCTTCGACATGACCGAGGCCTATTCCCTGCGTTTGCGCAAGCTGGCGCAGCAGGCCGCCCGCGACGAAGGCATTTCGCTCGAAGAAGGCGTCTACCTCGCAGTCAGCGGACCGAGCTTTGAAACAGCGGCTGAGATTCGCGCCTTCCGCACGCTTGGCGCGTCGCTCGTGGGCATGTCGACCGTGCCGGAAACCATTGTCGCCCGGCACATGGGCGTCGAGGTGCTTGGCATCTCGTGCGTTACCAACAAGGCGGCCGGCATGAACCCACAGCCGCTCAGCCACGAAGAAGTTTACGAGACAGGCCGCCTGGTCGAGCGCCGGCTCACGGGCCTGCTCGAGAAGCTCGTGGTGTGGATTTCAACTCTGCTCGAAGTGGAATAGCGAGCCGCGCTGCTCCCCACGCACTGAACCATTCGGCTGTGGCTTCCGTACTCATCTGCGAGTGACAAATAGCAATCGCAATCCACAAAATTCGATCCAACGGAACGCCGGCCTTCTGCGTCAAACTCCTGAAACAGGGGAACGGATTTCCCACCTTAGCGGTGTCCCTGTCAGGCGAAGGTGGTAGAGCGCTCGCGTGTCATGGCGCTCTATGCTCAAGCTACGCGTAATGAGCACGTAACAAACTTGATACGTTCGGCGAAAATTCGCAGGCACGCAATCTCT
>JBATYG010000367.1:0-1971 GCA_049673945.1 Occallatibacter sp. | reverse complement strand
AATGAGCTCAGAGCTCGATCGCGTCTGCAACATCACCCGCCGCACCCTCCACGCCTTCACTCCCCAGTAGCGGCCAGGCCATGCAGGTTCCTTACCTGAGCAAGTGGCAGCGCGAGATCGACGCGCTGCGAGCCATCGCCCTCAACTGCGACCTCACTGAAGAAACCAAGTGGGGCAAGCCCTGCTTCACCGCCTTCGGCAAAAACGTCGCCATCCTCATTCCGCTCAAGGAGTCCTGCGCTCTCTCCTTCTTTCAGGGTGCTCTGCTCAAAGACCCCGCCCGCATCCTTCAAAAAATCGGCGAGCACACCCAGGCCGCGCGATGGATCAAGTTCAAATCCGTGCGCGAGATCACGGCCCTCAAGTCTTCTCTTAAAAACTATCTCTACGAAGCCGCGGCACTCGCCGAATCCGGCAAAAAGGTCAAGCGAGCCGGCCCTTCAACGCTTGTCCTCCCCAATGAATTGCAGGCCATGCTCAAGGCCGACGCGATCTTGAAAGCAGCCTTTGAACAGCTCACGCCCGGGCGCAGAAAGTCATACGCCCTCCACATCGCCGCCGCTCAACAGGCCAAAACTCGCCAGGCGCGCACCGAAAAGTGCATCCCCACGATCCTCGCCGGCCGCGGCTTCAACGAACGCCCGAGATGATGGCGGCGCGCGCAGCACGCAGCTTTTGAACCTGCTGCGTCACCGGTGAGCGCGCCGAGGCGAGACACGCGACCAATCTTGCGTTTGGCCGTCGGCCGGGTATAAGATTCGCCTACCCCCCGTCCCTGAACCCGTCCCTGAACCCGTTCCTGAACCCGGCCCTGAATCGACCCCGCATCCACAAAACAAGGAGCCGCACCATGCGAGCGCTCGTCCTCTGTTTGATCGTTTCCCCTGCCTGTTTCATCCTTTTCCTTGCCGCGCTTGGCAATGCGCAAACCAGAAGGTCTGCTGCCTCGCCCGCGAATCCGCCCCAGAAGCGAGACGCCCCTCTCACGCGCAGCAGTTTCACCGCCAAGGGACTGCACTACGAAGACGACCTGACCGACTTGTTCGACGGCAACTTTGCGGACGTCACTTTTGATCGCGGAAGCCTGGTCTTCAGTCAATTGTTTGAGATGTACCTGGAGGCGTACTCGCGTTCCTGCAAGGCTTCCCTCCCTCCCAACAAAGTAGAGATGACCACGCAGGTCTGCGATGATCCACCAGCCCCGATGCGTCTACCCACCGACCCCGAGCCGATGCCACACGCGTGCATGACATGGAAAACGGTCAGCCTGGGTTGGGCCAAGCCCGCCTTATACGCCGCCAAACAACGCCTGGACGCTGAACAGTCCGTCAACCAATTGAAGGACATCGTTGGCTCGATGAAAAATATGATGCGCCCGGTCGCCGACGTCGTCCAAGTCCAGGCCGACACAGCCGCCCTGGTTCGCCTCAACGATTGCGATGGTCCCGGTCTCAAGCGTTTCGAGGACAACCTCGCCCTCTTCTCGCTGGGCAAGCAGGCCCTCCTCCTGCCCGGTGAGCCAGCGCCGAGCGCCCCGCGGGTTCTATCCGCCGGCGAACTGGCCGAATCCGACTACAACCGCCTGGTCGAGGATCTGATTGCCGATCAGGCCAGGACGTGGACGCTCAATCGCTACGTGCCCGGCAGCACCTCTCTCGGAATTGTGGCGCACGATCCGAGGGGCCAGCCCTCGCAGATCCGGGCGAAGTATTTTTATACATCGCCTCTTCAATCCGGGCGCACGCAGGGATCGGTGACGGTGAGCTTCACCGACGGAATGCCCGCGTGCATTTATTTTTCCGATGCGCCGAGCACATGTCAGACACCCGACCGCAGGATTGTAACCAGATACTCGAG
This sequence comes from Occallatibacter sp., assembly GCA_049673945.1. Classification (GTDB taxonomy): domain Bacteria; phylum Acidobacteriota; class Terriglobia; order Terriglobales; family Acidobacteriaceae; genus Telmatobacter. The sequence goes on along the minus strand of JBATYG010000367.1, from coordinate 114 downwards.
TGGTGCTTATGTAGACGCGAAGGCTGCTCAAGCGAAGGCCGATGCGGAGGCCCACGCAGGAGTCTACATCTGTGTTCCCGACGATCTGCTCGCCGAGTGGAGAAACCCGGCTCC
>JBATYG010000366.1:0-3450 GCA_049673945.1 Occallatibacter sp. | reverse complement strand
TCTATGAACCGCGCTAGGCTCCGAACAGATCCGCAAGCTCCGACATGTACATCGTCTGTTCTGTGAATGTGAACGTGCCGTCATCGCGCACCTCGCGCGCTGCATGCAGAAACGCCGTATACGCCGCGCGGCTGAAGCCCGAGCCGATGCTGATGCGTCGCACGCCCAGCGCGCCCAGCTCCTGCACTGAGAGCGGCGCCGATTCTTTGAAGCCCATCAGCACATTTACCGGCTTCTTAACCGCGGCGCACACCTCGCGAACCGCTTCCGCGCTGGTCACGCCCGGCGCAAACAGCACTTCGGCGCCCGCAGCCTCATACGCCTGCAGACGCTTGATCGTGTCATCCAGATCGGGCCGGCCGTAGAGAAAATTCTCCGCGCGTCCCACCAGCATGAAAGGGAAGGAAAGCGCCCGTGCTGCCTCAGCCGCCGCCGCCACGCGATCCACCGCCTGCTGCAGATCGTAGATCGGGTGCGCCGGGTCGCGCGAAGCATCTTCAATCGAGCCGCCCACAAGCCCCGCCGCCGCGGCCAGCCGGATCGTCTCGGCAACCTCCGCTGCGGTCTGTCCGTAGCCGTTCTCAAGATCCGCGGCCGTTGGCAAGTCGGTCGCGTCGGCAATGGCCTTCGCATTGGCCAGCGCCTCGTCCCGCGTCACGTTCCCATCGCGCCTGCCGAGAGAAAAAGCAAACCCCGCGCTCGTCGTCGAGAGCGCCTTGTACCCAAGATGCGCAAGAATCCGCGCGCTGCCCACATCCCAGGGATTGCCCATCACCAGAACCTCAGGCCCCTCGTGCAGCGCCTGAAATACTTCTGCCTTTTCCGCCTGCGTCGGCATCCGTTCTCCTCTGCAAAAGAAGATTATCGCCGCTGATAGAAGGGCAGAACAATAAATACGGCCACCACGACTGAGACTACAAGTGCCAGGGCCAGCAGGCTGTAGATCAGCACAAGGTTCACCCCGCCTGTTGGCTGATCGTCTTCCGCATCGGGCCCCGCATCGGGCCGCCGAGGCGGCAACGCATCCGGACTACTCATATTTCAGCGCCTCCACTGGATCCATCTGCGCCGCTCGCGTCGCTGGCACCGTTCCGAAGACGATCCCCACGATCGTTGCCGCAGCCAGCGCAATCACAATCGACAACGGCGACACCGGCAGCTTGTAGTCGGTAAACAGCCGGATCGAGAGCGGCACTGTCAGCCCCACGAGCACGCCCGCAAGCCCACCCGCCAGCGAAATAATCACCGCCTCCGCCAGAAACTGCAGCTTGATCTCGCGATACGTCGCGCCCAGCGCCTTGCGAATCCCGATCTCGCGAATGCGCGCGCGCACGTTGGCCAGCATGATGTTCATAATGCCCACGCCGCCAACCGCCAGCGTTACCGCAGCCACCAGCACCAGCACGGCCGTCAGCGCATTCGCGATCGTCGCCGCAGTGGTCAGCAGCTCGGCCAGGTTCTGCGCCTTGTAAACCGAGTTCGGCCGGTGCCGGGAACTGATAATCCGGGTGATTTCGCGCGTCGCGTAAGGTACTTCCTGCATCGTCCTGATTGAGAAGTAGAGCGTCTTCACTGAATCGGTGCCGGTGAAATAGCGCGCCACGGAGTAGGGAATCAGAATCGTGTTATCCGTGATCTCCGACTGCCCAAACGTCTCCGCGCTCTCCTTGAAGACGCCGATAATCGTGAATGGAATGCCCTGAATCGAGAACTCTTTCCCGACCGCCGCATCCGAGCTGCCGAACATCTGGCGGGCAAAAGGAACCGTCACCACGGCGCCCTTCGCGGTCGTGGAATCATCCTGCTCGTCAAAAAAACGGCCTGCCAGCACCACCAGGTTGCGCACGTTGCGGTATTGCGGGCTGACGCCCAGAACCAGCGTGTCCTTAACGACGCCCCCGCCGAAGCTGATGCGATCGTGCATTTCAAGAATCGGCGAGGAGTACATCACACTCGGCAACTGCGCCAGCACGGCTTTCTCGTCATCGCGCGTCAGGTAATCGTTATAGAGCACGCGCTCGGCGCCCGTCGTACCGCCGCCGCTGTACTCCACCTCGACCTCATTTGTTCCGATCTTTTGAATCTCATTCAGGATGAACTGCTTGCCCGTCAGCCCGATGGTTACCACCAGGATCACCGAGGCCGTGCCGATCACCATGCCTAGCGCCGTCAACGCAAAGCGCAGCTTGCTCGCGCGAAAGCTGTCCGTTGCCAGCTTCAGAATCTCGCTCAGCATCATCGTGCGCCGCGCGCTGCTCAGCGTCTGCTGAAATGCCGCTTGCCGTTCCTGGTCGACTGGATTCATCCGGTATCTACACAAGCAGAGATGCCGGCCGCCCGTTCATCGCTTCGGGAATTGAGGCGGCCCGCTCCGTGCCTGTCACTTACCATCATATTTGTCCAGCCACTTCAGTTCCTCGCGCACTTTGATATAGCCATGCCATGGGTTCTTGTCCAGGCTGTGTCCCTCGCCCGGAAAAACCAGGAATGTGTGGGGAATATCCAGTGATTGCAGAGCCCGCTCCATCGTTACCCCTTCGAGATAGGCCACGCGCACATCCGCTCCGCCCTGCACCTGGTGCACCGGCGTCTTCACCTTGTCAAACTGGAAGAGGGCCGCTTCCTTCTGATAGATATCCGGATCTTCCCACGGCCGGCCGCCCAGGTACCACGCGTCATCCCATGTCAGGTCATCGTTGCCCCAGTTGGCGGCGTGCTCCACCGCACCCGCCCCCGTCACAGCCGACTTGAACCGCGTCGTCTGCGTGATGAGCCAGTTCGTCATGTAGCCGCCATAGCTGTAGCCGCCAATTGCCAGGTGATCCGGATCGGCATAACCGTCCTTTACCAGCGCATCCACACCGGCAAGAATGTCCCGCCCCGGCCCTGACACGAGGTGCGGCTCGATGCTAAGCATGAACGCATCGCCATAGCCCGTCGAGCCCCGATAGTTGGGCCGGAAGACAAGCCAGCCCTGATCCGCTGCAAACGTTGCCCAGTCATACCAGTCGGCGCCAAAGCGGTTTCCGTCCGCATCTTCCGGCCCGCCGTGAATCAGCGTCAGCATCCGCAGATGTTTTGCATCCCGTTTTCCCGGCGGAAAAATCAGCACGCCCTCTACCATCTGCCCGTTGTCGGACTTCCACCGATACGGCTCCCACTCCGGCTGTGCGCGCTGGGCAAAGACCGGGTTGAAAGCGGTCAGCGCCTTCAGTTGCTCCGGATGCAGCGGATCTGCGGCCAGAACCACCTGCGGCGGATCATTGATCGTGGAGTGGCGCATCAGGATCGCGCGCGAACCGCGGGCCGAATCGAGCCCGGCATACGTGCCTGCCACACCCGGCAGCTTCGTCACTTTGTTGCCCTCGACAAAGTAAACCTGCGTCTCAACGCCCGACTGCCCGAGCGCGATCAGGCGTCCGTCCGCCAGCACGGTGAACTGGTCAAAGG
>JBATYG010000365.1:0-2890 GCA_049673945.1 Occallatibacter sp. | reverse complement strand
TGACCGTGGCGATCTGATGCTCTTCAACAAAGCGGTTGAGGAACTCTGCTTTAAATTCCGCCAGGCGGCTGTAGCTCCCTACGCCTGAATTGCCCCCAGCTTTGTAGCGCTGCTCCCAGTATTCAGCCGAGCTTTCGACCCTGTGCAAGCGGATCCAGAGCTTGACCAGATAAGGCCCAAGGACGGGCACCGCTCGCACCGACTGCTTCGCACGGGTCAGGACCTGTCTCACGCGCCGCTCCAGGAACAGAGGGAAGAAACACTGGAATGCTACAGCTTTGAGCCTATCAGGTACGGGACGAAGATTCAGGCCGGATGGCGAGGGATCAATACCGTGAAGCGCGAGGCCATCTCCGTCTTTGATTGAGGGGTAGTGTTCGAGGGCGAAGATTCGTCAAACTTCCGGTTTGCCGGTCAACCACGCGGAGCCCTGCGTCCCGGCTCCTACTTGGCGCTTGCCGGCGGCACAATGCCGTTCATCCGCAGGTACTCCACCATTTGGCCGTAGTGGTCATTCCCGTGGGCCGCTGCGAAAGCGGCAATTGTCACCCGCGTGCTGTATCCATCGATCGGCTTGATGGCAACAAACGCATTTTCGGTTGTGATGGTCGCAATGGCCTTATGAGCGTAGACGAACGATGCTTCCAGTGCAGCCACCGCTTCGTCCTTCGTCGTAATTGAGCCGATTGCCTTCAAGTCGCGGTCAGGCTTGATGCCGCTCCAGCCGAAAAAGAAGTAGTTCGCCTGAGCTAGGTGCGTTACCTGTGCCGCAAAGGTGCGTACGGTATCGAACTGCGTCGTCCGACCCGGAGCAAAAATGCCTTGCGCCGGCGCGAAACTATATTTATCGGCTGGCATGGCCTTGGCCGCGCCCATGACCTGGAGTTCCATCAGGGTGAGCAAACCGTCCACCGCTCTCGCGGGGTCTTCCTTTGTGCCAATCGGCGGCGACGGCGGGAGCTCACTGATCTGCGCCCGCATCTGCATACCACCACTCACCATCAAAGCACCTACAAGAACCAGAGCACGTATACGCATTGTTCCACCCTCGATCCAAGTTCGTTTGAGACGCGATCCTAGCGTACCAGAGCTTCCCGGGTCGCCAACCATTCCCGGCTTCTCACGAGTCAACCCGGCGTCGCCAATATTCTGCCCCATCCTGGCCGCGAAATTTCGGTTCGCGTCGATATGGTCGGCATCTCCACGTTTGATTGAGGGTAGCTTTCTTCTAGGGAGAAGATTGGTCAAACTTCCGAGTAGCCGGTCATACGGGACTTGTGTTGCCGGAAGCAGACATCACAGGAGTTGAGCGGGGCAGGCGTTCTTGTCCTGAGGTATGATCGAGCCCAAGAAATCCTTTTGTATTCGATCACATCGTCATGAATCGAACGTTGGGAGACCGTATGGAGGCATCTAAGGGCCCTTTCCGAGTTGCTCTATTTCTTACGATTCCGGTTGTACTGATCTTTCTTTTAGCTGTCCGAGTGATTCCTCCCGTAATGGGTCGTGTAGTTGACGCTGTGAGCGGCAAGCCCATTCGAGATATCCGCGTGACCATGGAGCTGAGCCGGAGCGAAAGAGCATTGGAATCTCCACACACCGAGTTACAGGATGGCGACAGGAGCGGGATGTCCGGCTGGGTTTTTCTTAAGGGCGCAGTTCGCCAGAGGGAGTTTCTATTTCCGAAGTTCGGGTCCTATTGGTTAACGGTAAATGAGGGTGCGCAGATCAGTGATCAGCAGGACGAAAGTGCTGCGGCGAGTCAAGTCATGTACGACCCCATGTTTAACCAACGACCTAGGTTGAATTGGGTAGATGATGCAGTCGGTGACAAGAGGTATTTCCCCTTGACGGTTACCGCTCAGCGCGAGGGCTGCGACCGCCTTTGGCGGGCGACATGCGCGTATAAGCCGTTCTGGTGGGGCATTTCGCTGCCGCTCATTCCTGTCCTCGACGACATCGACGATTGCAAGAAGATCGGGAATTCTTTACTTCGGGAAAACTGCAGGCAATTGAACACCTACCGGGCAGCTTTTGTTCACGCGGGCACCTATGAGGAAGTGCAAAAAGGCAAGGCCTTGTGCGCAGAAGTCGATCACGGAGCCCTTTCCGCGGCCTGCCTGCAACAATTGGAGGTTTACGTCGCAAATCCCGACAGCTACCAAAGGCCCTTCAAACCTCAGGTCAATGAACCTGTGCCGGACGGCATGTTTCCCGATTCCATAGCAGGGCTGCCCGTCATGAACAACAGAGCTTGCAGGCCACAGCATCTTTTCTTGGGTTTCGTAGATTGCGCCGCCAGCTATGGCAGCGGATTAAAGACGGATGTAGTCGTCTACATCACACGATGGCCTGACGGTTCAAATAAGCCTACGGCACGGAATCACCTCGGTAGTCAGCGTCCCGAGGCCACGGAGGTGCGGGCAGGCGCCAACGTTCTGCGATTTAGAGGGCATATTTCGGTACAAAGTGCCAACGGAAAACGTATCGAGCATGAGAACAATGACGTTTCCTACGTCTGGTACAGCGGGAATACTCTAGTGGAGGTTCTGTTCTTCGATCCCATACCTGAACAGGACAAATTTCTTTCCTATTACCTAGGCAGATTTCCCGGCACCTCGCAATAAGGACCTATAGACACTTGCTGAGTGATGTCTGGTGTGTCGGCTACTCGGAAGTTACCAGTTCGATAATGGGCGAGAAGGGGTACCACCTTCATCCTCACTCCAAAAAATGATGGCAGTGAGCGCGTAATGTGAGAGGTGGCTGAGCGTCGCGTATTTATTGGGATTTTAGATGGTGGACGCGGTAGGAATCGAACCTACAACCTGTCGGTTAAGAGCCGAATGCTCTGCCAGTTGAGCTACGCGTCCAGCGGGGTGAGAGGTGC
>JBATYG010000364.1:0-3782 GCA_049673945.1 Occallatibacter sp. | reverse complement strand
GTAAACTTGCCGATTCACAAAAAACTTCGCTAGCTGACTTCCGTCACGCGCTCAAAGAGGCTCGGCGGCAGGAAGATGCCTGCGGTGCGGAGCTGCTCGAGGAAGCGGGGACGGATGCCGCTCGGCTTGAAGGCGCCAAGAACCTTGCCGTTGGGCCCAATGCCCTTTTTCTGGAAGGTGAAGATTTCCTGCATACTGATCACGTTCTCTTCCATGCCCGTGATCTCATGAATGCTCACGCATTTACGCGTGCCGTCGCTGAGGCGCGTGCACTGCACGACAATGGTGAGTGCAGAGGCGATCTGCTGGCGCACTGTCTTTTCCGGCAGATTCAGATTGGTCATCGCGACCATCGATTCCAAACGGGTCAGGGCGTCGCGCGCCGTGTTGGCGTGGACTGTCGTCATCGAGCCTTCGTGGCCGGTGTTCATGGCCTGTAGCATGTCGAACGCTTCTTCGCCACGGCACTCACCGATGACGATGCGGTCGGGACGCATACGCAGACAGTTGATGAGCAGTTGCCGCTGGCGGATCGCGCCCTGTCCTTCAACGTTTGGCGGACGCGTTTCAAGCCGGACGATGTTCTCCTGCGCAAGCTGCAGTTCGGCGGCATCTTCGATGGTGATGATGCGCTCGTTCTGCGGAATGTACTGCGAAAGGATGTTGAGGAAGGTGGTCTTGCCGGCGCCGGTGCCGCCCGAGATCAGGATGCTGAGGCGGGCGCGCACGGCTGACGAGAGCAGCTCCATCATCTCGGCCGAGATACTCTTCAGTTGCACCAACTGGTTCGCTGCCAGAGGGCCGGTGCCGAAACGGCGGATCGAGAGCGAAGGGCCATCGAGGGCAAGCGGGGGAATGATCGCGTTGACACGGGAGCCGTCGGGCAGGCGAGCGTCCACCATCGGCGAAGACTCGTCGACACGCCGGCCGACGCGCGAAACGATGCGGTCGATGATCTGCAGCAGGTGGCGGTCGTCGCGGAACGACGCATCGGCGCGCGTGAGCAGACCACCGCGCTCGATGAAGACGTGATCTTTGTCGTTGACCATGATGTCGGAGATCTTCTGGTCCTTGAGCAATGGCTCGAGGGGCCCCAGGCCGAAGACCTCATCCAGCAGGTCGGTTTGGATCTTTTCCTGCTCGTCGAAGCTGAGCGGCACGCGGCGATCGCTGATGATCTCGCTGATGATGCTCGAAACGGCCTGGCGGGCCTGGTTCGAGTTAACGCGCGACAGCTTCTCGAGATCCAGCTTGGAAATCAATGTACGGTGTACTTCAGATTTAAAGTTCTCAAGATTTAGATGTTCCACGTTGCACCATTCCGATCACAAAAGTATTGTCGACGTCGCGAACTCAGCCAAAGAGGCTGAATCCCTTCTTCTTCTCCGATTTCGCGGGCATACCCGCTGCTGTCCGCGCCATGTCCTGTATTGCCCGGGCAATCTGCGAGTCCTCAAGGGCCAGGGGTGTCGCTTCATTCTGCATCTTGCGCACTGTCACGTAATCGCTGGGAATCTTCCACTGCACGGGCCGGGTAAGGGCCTTCGAAATATGTTCTTCGTCCACGCCACCCGATCGCGGCATGAAGCGGTTGAGCACGATCTCAAGATTCGAGCCGCCGCTCTTGAAGTACTCCGAGATAACGCGGTGCGAGTTGCGCAGCTCGGGAATGCCGGCCTGCATCACCAGGTAAACCGTGTCGGCATGCTCGACAAGTGTGGTGCCGCTCAGGTCGAAGCGCGAGCCCGCATCCACAACCACAAAGTCGTATCCGTTGCGGGCAACGGCAATCAGCCTCTCGACGGCCTCGTTGCTCATCTCCACCTGCGGAAACTTGCCGGGCGCCGCGAGAACGAACAATCCCGAGCTGTGCTTGGTGAGCAGCTTGGAGAGGAAGTTCTGGTCCATGCGGCTGTAGTTCTGCAGCGCGTCTACGGTAGAGAACTGCGGACTGATGCCCAGGTTGAGCGCGGCGTCGCCTAGGGGAAGATCGAGGTCGATGAGAACTGCGTTCTGCGAGCACTCCTGCACCAGAGATACGGCGAAATTGCAGGCCACGGTGGTGACACCCGATCCGCCTTTGCCGCCCAGGAAGACCAGAACCTTGCCGCCGCCGGGCTTGCCACCCTGCTTGGCCGCGGGGCGGCGCGTCGCAGCGCGCGACAGTGCATCGCTCAGAGCGCTGGGCGCGATCGGTTGCGACAGGAATTCGCGGGCGCCGGCGCGCATGCAGCTCATCAGCAGGTTGGGGTCGTTGTTCATCGAGTAGACCATCACCGTGGTGGTGCCCGCCGCGGCGAGCGTCTCAACCAGTTCCAGCGCGTAATTCTGGTCGCTGTCCAGATCGATGATGACAATGTCGTAATTCTGTTCGAGCAGGCGCGGCACATCGCCCAGCTTATTGGGATAGGCGACAAACTCACGTACCGAGACATCCGAACCACCCAGCGCACCAGCCACAATTCTGCGGCGGGCATCGTTGGGCCCGATCAACGCAATCGACAAACCACTTGAACCAACGGGAATGGGGTCTTGAAAATAGGTCGACATTACCGTGCTTAGACTCCTAGCTGTCTACTTCTTATCGTGTGTGTGTAGCCTTTTGTTCCTGCCTGCCAATGCCGTGACGCACAGCGCGTCCTTCCTTAATGTGCAAAAAACGATATAAGGGTCCCAATTGCGATGGCCGGTGCATAGGGCATCTTGCGCGCCCGGGGATTGGAAAGCGTCAGCTCCGAATCTCCTTTCACTCCCCGCTTCCCCCAGCCAAAAATAAAATTGCTAGTTCCTGTAAATAACTCCCCTGCAAATCCGCCGGCTACTGCCCAGCCGACGGCCATGATTCCCCCGACTATCCCGGTGAGCACCAGGGCAAGAAAAAGCTGCCTCGGACCCACCCACGCGCCAATCGCGGCGCAAAGCTTTACATCTCCCATGCCCATTCCACCCATCCAGGCCAGAATGCCGAAGAGGACCAGACCCAGAACCGCTCCCGCGAGACTCTTTTCAATCCCGATTCCGTTCCAGCTCTTCGTCCCCAGTGAAATGGCGAAACCCGCGGCCAGAAAGGGCAGAACCAACCAGTTTGGGATGCGCCGGGTGCGCAGGTCTGAGAAAGTGGAGACCGCCAGAATAAGCACGACCGGCCACCACGCAATCGAATGCAACTGCTGCCCCCTTAATCCCCGTATGGATACAAGTGACTTCTATATGTATGCAATTTTCACTCCAAATCTTCATAAGTCAAGGTGTATTAAGTCAACGCGATACACCGAAGTTGTAACGTTAACCTGTAGACAGATGTATACGCGCTTCAGGATTCTGTGAAGCGAAGCGTATACAGTCTCACATCGTGTTCGCAACGTCTCAGCCACACGATTGACAGACTTTAGTCACAGGATGTCCCCGGGAAACCGCCGGCAGGCCGTTTCTTTCTAACCCACACAAACTCTCTATGGATCCCGGTGCAACTCTTGATTCCCCCATTCACATGCATGGGGCTGTCTCTTGGTTTAAAGCGCAAACGACTTTAGTCCGAGGCCCGGCGCCTGATCCTGCCAAAGAACCTGGCTCCGATAAACGATAGAGTAAATGATCCGGCCCGCGATGCGTATCTGAATCGGAATGCCGGCGCCGAATACCGCCGCGCCTGTGAATTTCAAGCCAGAAACATGCAGTCGCCGTAGCTGAAGAACCGGTAGCCCGCGGAAACGGCGTGCCGGTAGGCCGCGAGCACGCGGTCGCGGCCGGCAAAGGCGCTCACCAGCATCAGCAGGCTCGAC
>JBATYG010000363.1:0-9629 GCA_049673945.1 Occallatibacter sp. | reverse complement strand
TTTCACGACCTCACCCAGGCCGCCAGAGACAACGCATTTGAACCCATCGTTGGCCGCGACGTCGAAATCGACATCGTAATCGAGGTGCTCTCCGGCACCCAGCGCTGCAACCCCATCCTCGTCGGGCTGCTCGGCGCCGGAAAAACCGGCGTAGTCCTGGGGCTTGCCCAGCGCATCGCTGCCGGCAAGGTTCCTGCCTGGCTTGCCAAACGCCGCATTATCGAGGTCGACTCCGAAGTCGTCGCCCCCGCCTCCACTGATCGCCTCAGCTTCGACGCGCTTATGCGCCAGCTTGCCGACATCGCTGCGCCTGAAGACACCATCCTTCTCGTCGATTGCTTCCTCCGCCTCTCCTCCGCACCTGTGCGCCCACGCTCGCACGACTTCTCCGGCTTCCTTCAGTGGACGCTCTCCCAGCCCGGCCTGCGTTGCATCGCCATCGCAGAGGACAAGGAGTTCCCCCTCGCCGCCCAGCTCAGCCCCTGGTTGGTCCAGGAATTCCGCGAAATCCGCGTCCGCCCCTTGAGCGAAGAAGCCACCCTCGTCGCCCTGCAAAATCGCCGGCCCTTCCTCGAAAAATTCCATGGGGTTAAATACGACGAGGCCTCGCTCGAAGCTGCCATGCGCGCCGCCACCCGCGATATGTCCGGAGCGACGCTGCCCCGCACCGCCATCGAGCTGCTCGACGTCGCCGGCAACATTGCGAAGCTCCGCCGCGGTAAGCCTCCCGCTGAAGTTCTTGAAGCTCTCAAGAAGCTGGACGAACTCGGCACACAGAAAAAGGCCGCCATGCAGAAGCGTGCACTAGAAGAAGCCCGCGCCATCGGCGAAGAGGAGCGCAAGCAGCAGGAACACCTCCGCGCTCTCCAGCAGAAGAAAACCGCCAAACCCTCGGGGCCTGAAACCATCCTGCCTGAAGACATCAAGGCCGTCATCGCCCGCTGGTCCGCCTACCCCTACTCGCAGTAGTCGCCACCCTCGGCATCTTCGGCCATTTCCGCCGGGCCCCGCCGAAACCCGCGCCGCCACCGGCGGGGTCTCCGCAGGATCTCCCTCTTTACCCCGCTTCTGACCTGCCGCGAAGACCTCGTCTCCTTCACAGCTCAACGAGCCATCGCCTGGTGTCTCAAATGGCTTCCCTCGCCGACCGCGCCAATGCCAGGTCAAAAAAACTCTCCGGCGGAATGTAGCGCCGTCTCAATATGCCGCCCATGGCGAGGCTGGTTGGGCGATCCTGAAGAGTTGCGCCGGCAAAATTGTTACGAGTGGGAAGGTGAGGATCACGAAAACACCGAGTGCGGGATTAGTCTGTGTGCAGATCGATGGGCGAGGTGGTCGGGATGCGTCTGCGGATTGTGGCCTGGATAGTGCTCGCAGTTGGGGAGGGTGCGACGGCTGCTGTGGCGCAGCAAAGTGGAGATATGCATCGCGCGCCTGTGCTGGTGGAGCTGTTCACTTCGGAGGGATGCAGCGACTGTCCTCCAGCAGACCGGCTGCTGAGCCAGGTGGATTCGGCACAGCCCTTTGCAGGCGTGCACGCGATCGTGCTGGAAGAGCACGTAACTTACTGGGATCAGCAGGGATGGCGCGACCCCTTTTCGCTGGATGCGATGACCGATCGCCAGAAGGAGTACCAGGAGCGGTTTGGGTTGGGCGACATCTATACACCCCAGATGGTGGTGGACGGAGCAGAGCAGTTTGTGGGCAGCAATGTGCAGGCGCTCGAGAAAGCAATGGCAGACGAGGCGGGAAAGCCAAAGACGGTTCTCACTATTGACGGAGTGCACCTCGAAAACGGCTCAGCGATCTTTTCGGTGCACGGTGCGACGGTGAAAGGCGCGCGACTGGTGGCCGTGGTTGCCGCGGATGCGACGGTATCTCATGTTGCAAACGGCGAGAATGCCGGAAAGACGCTGCATCACGTGGCAGTGGTGCGCGGCCTGAAGGAATTTGGCGGCGAGGCCGTGGATGGTCGCCTTCTAAAGGTATCGGATGGCAATCCGACGGGACAGTTGCGCATTGTGGCCTTTCTTGTGGACCACAAGTCCGGGCATGTGCTTGGAAGTGCGGAAGAGAGAGTCAGCGCCGCGCAGTAGGAGATGCATCGGCGAGGCTGCCGCTCATGGAGCCCGTGTCGTCCATGCAGAGAAGACTGTTCCGGTGATCGATGAAGACGTCGTAGCGGGAGAGGAAGTCATCGCCGAGGAGGCCGCGAATGGAGAAGCCGGCGGCCTGCACATCTTTCATGTCGTAGACGAGCACGCTCTGGTTGGTAAGGCGGTGATCGCCCACCTCAAGGGACGCAAGGTTGGCATATGTGACGCCGCCCTTAAAGCTGAGGCCGGCTACAGTTGCGTTTCCGGTGGACGAGACGCCGAGCTCAGAGGCGAGTGACTGGTCAAGAACCGTTGTCTGGGTTCCCGTGTCGAGAAGGAAATCATACGGGCCGGAGTGATTGACGGAAACGCTGACGATGATCTGGTGATGATCGATCGAGCGGAAGGGAATGGCCTTTACATTTGCGGGGCAACCTGGCTGCGCGTACACGGGTACCGCGGCGACGGCAAGCGCCGCAAGAAAAGCAAATGCAAAAGACTTCATAGAAATAGGGTGCCGAGTCTGGAGCGCGTTGTCCAGTGACTTTGGTGCGCGCTGAATTTGTTGAAATTACGCCGTGCGGGCGAGGGCCATGCTAACTATCTTGTCGATTATGTCGGTGTAGGAGTAGCCAGCCTTTTTTGCCGCCATGGTGAATTCAGCGGTGCTTGCGAGCCACGGATTCGGATTGGCTTCGATGACGTAGACTTCACCTTTCTTGTTGAGCCTCATATCGATGCGGCCGTAATCGCGCAGTTTGAGAGCGCGATAGGCGGCGAGGGCAATGTCCTGAAGCTTCTTGGTGGTGTCTTCGTCGATGTCTTCGGCGGGTGCGGATTTCGTGACCTTGTAGGCCTCGGTTTCGTGATCGAATTTAACGTCCTGACCGGCGATGCGCGGTGTGCCCTTGGGCAGCCGCGAAAGGTCGAGTTCGATGAGGGGAAGCACCTCGGCATTGTCGTTGCCGAGGATGGCGGCGTAGATCTCGCGGCCTTCGATGTACTCCTCGATGAGCGCGGGACTGTCGAACTCCTCGTGGATGTAGTGAATGCGTTCCATCAGCTCTTTTACGCTGTCGACGACGGAACCGTTGTCGATGCCGATGGAGCCGTCTTCGGAGACGGGCTTGACGATGAGAGGGAACTCGATGTCGTGCGAATGGTCAGTGCGGCCTTTATAGGACGTAGCGAAGTCAGGGGTTTTGATCTTGTGGAAGTCGAAAATCTTTTTCGCGAGGGCCTTGTCCTGGGCGAGATAGAGGGCCTGCGGTCCGCCGCCGGTGTAGGGAAGATGGAGCATCTCGAGAAAAGCGGCGATGTTCTTGTCCATGGAGTCATCGCCTCCGTAAGACTCAGTGAGATTGAAGATGAGATCAGCTCCGCACCGGGCGAGCGCGAGAAGCGACTGATTCTTGCCGTCGAGGACGTGATAGGAAGGCTCGTGACCGAGTTTGGTCAACGCCTCGAAGATCTCCTCTCGGTCGTGGAGCGGGTCTTTCTTTTTCTTGGCACGCTTGCCGTTTTTGCGGCGCGGCGCCTTGATCGGCTCCGGCTCCGGCTCTGGAGGGCCATCTTCCCATACGTCGTGCAGGATCGTGACTTTGAGGTTTGCCATGTTGCCTCTGCGTCTCTTCGGTATCGCTCCGATCTACTACCAACAATCCCTCAAGGCAGGATGAATTTACCTCGAGTGATGTAGTTCATTGCCAACGCCGTTGTGTAGACGGTGACCTCAGTCAAATATTCTGCTTCACATTTTATGTCGGCGCGCAGGCCGAGGTCGCTAACTTTTGTTTCGATGGTTTCGACCAGCTTTTTGACGAGGGGGCGTTGCACGCCGGTCCAGTAGTTGACTTTGTCGACGAGGATCTTGCGATTCGCACGCAGCAAATCGACAGCGGGGCGAACATTTTTTCTGCGGCGCCTGGATACGTTGAAGATGTCGCGCAGATCGGTATCGAGCGGCAGCTCACCGGGTGTGAGCTGCTGATCGAGCGCGCGCTGGTAGAACTCGCCGACAGTGACATTCATCTCGTCGACGGTGATATCGGTGTCGCCATGGTCAACAACGGGATCGGTGTTGCCGAGAGCGCGGCAGATGCGATCCATGTAGAGGAGCTTCTTCATTGCGCCCCAGCCCTGGTAGCGCTTGCGCCAGTTGGAGCGGGGTGTCAGCCAGACGGCGAAGGTTTCTGCAAAATCTTCGTCCGGATGCTTCTGCGCATACCAGCCTTCCATGTGCCTGACGAACTGGCGCGAGAAGGGCACGGGCTTGTAGTTGTCGCGGTAGGGGCGGCGAAAAGGTCCAAAGATCTCGCGCCATTCAGGGGTTTTGAAGAGCGCGTAGGCGTAATTGAAGGCGTGACCAGCCTCATGGCGCATGTACATCATGATCTGGCGCGCATCTTCAATGTCGTTCATTTCGGATTCGAGGCGCTGCAGTTTCGGATCTGCGAGGTAAAAGGGAATGCCGATGACGGGCTCCATGTTGGGGCAACCCCACTCATCGGTGAGGTAGCACCTGGGGCGGAAGCGATGGAGGCCCTTGGCGTCGAGCTCCTTGTAGAGCTGCTGAACAAGGCGTTCGAGTGGCGAGCCCTCAAGCTTCAAACCAAGCTGATGGATGGGCTTGGAGAGAATCTCCTGGACCTCTGCCGTTGCTCTTTCGAAGTTGGCCACAACTGGACGAAGCGTAGCACACGCAAAGGGCTGCCGGGCCGCACGGCAGTCACCTTATAGGTACGGAAGACGATGAGGGGACCACCAGCGACGAGGACCAGGGATGAGGGCGAGCAGATGAAGTTGTTGTTTCCCGCGTCCCCCAAAGGGGACCCGCGGGAAATTGGTTTCGTGCGGATTCGAGAAGCGTCGCTTACTCGGCGCGCAGCGCTTCGACAGGGTTTACGGTGGCGGTACGGCGCGAAGGAATGTAACTGGCGAGAACTGCGGCTCCGCACAGGGCGAGGCAAGCCGCGGCGTAGGTGAAGGGGTCCATGGGGCTGACTTGGAAGAGCAGTGAGCGAAGCAGGCGCGTGGCGGCGAGGGCGATGACGAGGCCGCAACCGACTCCAGCGAGAGCGAGGAACAGCCCCTGGCGAACGAACATGCCGGTGATGGTGGAACGCTGGGCGCCGAGGGCAATGCGGATGCCGATTTCGCGGCGGCGCTGCGAGGCGGAGTATGCGATGACGCCATAGAGCCCGATGAGGCCGAGGAGCAACGCGATTGCTGCGGCGAGGCCGAGCATGATGAGCGTGAACTGAGTGCGGGCGAGGGAGCTGTTGTAGTAGTGGCTCTCGGGAAATGCCGAAGTGACGGGGATGTTGGCGTCGACGGACCAGACGGCCTGGCGGATGTCTTTCATGAGGCTTTCAGAGCCCGCGCGCGGAGAGCGGACAGCGTAGACGACGAAGCGCTGGAGATGAACCATGCCGCCTTCGAAATGCTCGGTGCGGATGGGCCACCAGACGATGGGAGGCGCATCCTTGCTGGTGCCATCATCGCGAACATCCCCGACGACGCCGATGACTTCGCGCCAGTCATCTTTGGAGCTGACGCGAATGTGTTTACCAAGGGCGGCGGCGGGGCTGCCCCAGAATTCGCGAGCGACCCTGGCGGAGACGATGCCGACGGGAACCTTCTTGTAGATTTCATCCCACGTGTAATCGCGCCCGGCGAGAAGAGGGACGCCGATGGTGGAGAAGAAGCCTGGCGCGACGAACTTGAAGCGATGCAGGGAGGGCATGGCGCCTTCGGCGACGGGATGATCCTGCGCGTAGAGGGGGTCGCCCCACTGGCCACCATCCATTGGCACGGAGAGGCCATAGGAGGCAGAGGTGACACCGGGGAGGACGGCGACGCGGCTAAGGATGTCCTGTTGCATATGAAGAGCGTTGTCGTCGTTGGGAATTTCGGCTTCGGGGATGCCGAGGCGGAAAGTCTGGATGGGCGCGGCCGAGTCAAAACCGGCATCGACGTGAGTAAGTGCAGCGAAGGTGCGGATCATGAGGCCGGAGCAGATGAGGAGAACGAAGGCGAGCGAGACCTGGATGACGACGAGAATGTTGCGGGTGCGGTGGCGTTCACGGCCCTGACTCAGAGAGCGGCCACCTTCACGAAGGCCGGCGTTGACGCGCATACCGGTGTAACGCAGGGCTGGAATCGATCCAAAGAGGAGGCTGCAAAGGAGCGCAACGGCAACGGTGAAGACGAGGACGATGAGGTCGATGCCGATGTCGTGAAGGCGCGGAAGGCCGGAGGGTGCGAGAGCGACGAGAAGATGGAGGGCTCCCCAGGCGAGGATAAGGCCGAGGACGCTGCCGGCGACGCCGATAAGGAGCGACTCGAGGAGGAAGTCGCCGGCGATGCGCCAGCGGCCGGCACCGAGCGCGGAACGAATCGCGAGCTCCTGCTGACGGCCCTCGGCGCGGACGAGAAGGAGGTTGGCGACGTTGGCGCAGGCAATGAGCAGGACGACGCCGATCGAGCCCATCAGTATCCAAAGAAGCGGAGCAACATCGCCGACGACATCGCGGGTAAGCGGGCGAATTTTCGGCGCGAGACGCGCCTTGTAGAACAGGTCAATGCTGAAGCCGGGGGGTGCAGGAAAGCTTGCCCATACGAGAGGGATCAGACGGGCAATGTCCGCATTGGCGGCGGCGAGCGTGACGCCTGGACGCAGACGCGCGATTCCTTCATAGCTGAACTGGCCGAGCACGGTCTTGCCTCGGTCGAGCTGGATGGGCAGAATGATGGCGGGCTGCTTCCAGTCGAGGAAGTGGAAGGTGCGGGGCATCACGCCAACTATGGTGCGGGATTTGCCGTCAACGTTGATGCTGCGGCCGATGATGGAACGGTCAGCGTTGAAGCGGCGCTGCCAGTAACCGTAGTCGAGAATGATGTTGGAGGGGCCGTTGGGCGCGGTGTCCGCCTTGTCGAACCAGCGCCCAAGCATGGGCGCTATTCCGAGGATCGGAAAGACGCCGTCGGTGACGTCGAGGGCGTCCACCTGTTCGGGATTGCCGGAGCCGGTGACGGCGACGGAATCTCCCTGATAGAGGCCGATGTCTTCAAAGACCCGGTTCTGGTCGCGATAGATGAAGTAGTTGGAGGGCGCCATGTTGGCTTCGTCGAGGTTGAGGCCGGGTGCGCTATGCCAGACGCCAACGAGTGTTTCTGGGTGGGGATAGGGGAGGGGCTTGAGGAGGACTCCTTCAACCACGCTGAAAACCGCGATGTTGGCGCCGATGCCGACGGCCAGAGTGATGACGGTGACAAGAGTGAAGAGAGGCGCGCGGCCCAGACGGCGGATGACCTGGCGAAGCTGGCTGGAGAGGTTCACGGAGATGCCTCCTGAATGGGGGTAATCGCCGCGAGACGGAGAGCGGCTCAAGAACAAGAAGAAATACGCGCGATGTGGGAGAAAAGTTCAGGAGAGGACGATCCGGCGCCAATCTGGCGGTATAAGAGGGCACGGTCGAGCTAAAGAGAGAGTTCATAGTTTGTAACAGCTTGAGAGGCTTTTGGCTTGTTGTGCGTGACGCATGGGAGGATACTTCTGGAAGACTTCAATTCACTTATCCTCCGGAGATATTTGCTGGGCCAGGACCGCCCGAGGCGAGCGAATCTCCGAGAAAAGAATCCCTGTGCGAATTCGATTGTTCTGCTGCTGTCTGTTCCTGCTCCCTGTTCTGAGTGTTGCGGCGAAGGCGCAGAGTGCGCCCGCGCTGGTGACGAGCGCTGTGAATGACTCGGCCCGCGTAACCCTCCGCGGCAACGTGCATCCGATGGCGACGGCGAAATACGATCGCGGAGCGGTGGCGGATGACCTGACGTTGAACCGGCTGGTGCTTGTGCTGAAGCGCAGCGCGGGCCAGGAAGCGGCATTGCGGCGGCTGATCGAGGATCAGCAGAACAAGGGGTCGGCGAGCTACCACCGCTGGCTTACTCCCGCGCAGATGGGGGCGCAGTTTGGCCCGGCGCAAAGCGACGTGGATGCGGTGACGGGCTGGCTGCGGGCCAGCGGATTTGCGGTTTCGCAGGTCAGCGAGAGCCGGATGTTCATCGAATTCTCAGGGAGTGCAGGCTTGGTAAGGCGGGCATTCGGCGCGCCGATTCACCGCTACCTGGTGAACGGGGTTCAGCACCTGGCCAATGCGAGCGAGCCGACGATTCCGGCGGCGCTGGCCCCGGTGGTGGCGGGAATTGATTCGCTGCATGATTTCAGACGGCAGCCGCAGCATCATTTCGTCGGGCAGTACTCGATGAAGTCGCGCAGGCTGACGACGGATGCCGATCCGTTTCTGACCACGTCTTCGGGTGATTCTATCTACTATGCCCTGGCGCCGTATGACTTTGCCACAATTTACGATCTGCTGCCGCTGTGGAACGCGACGCCTACCGCTATCAACGGAGCAGGTCAGACGATTGCGATTGTGGGCCGGACGGATATCGATCCCGCGGATGCGACGGGATTCTGGTCGTCGTTTGGGTTGGATGGTACGCACGCGCCGCAACCGACCCTGGTGCGGACCTTCAACGGACCGAATCCAGGGGTGAACGACGACGAGACGGAAGCTGATATCGACACGCAGTGGGCGGGCGCGGCAGCACCGGGGGCGACGATCAATCTGGTGGAGTCGGCCTCAACGGAAACGACCGACGGGGTTGACCTGTCGTCGCTGTACATTGTCGAGAACAACCTGGCTCCGATTATGAGCGTGAGTTACGGGCAATGCGAGAACAGCCTGGGCTCGGCCGGCACGCAGTTTTACAGCACACTGTGGGAGCAGGCGGCAGCGCAGGGGATCAGTGTCTTTGTGTCGTCGGGAGACAGCGGCGCAGCGGGCTGTGACGATCCGTCTGCTCCCGCGCAGTATGGGCTGGCGGTGAACGGTCTGGCATCTACCGCCTTCAACGCGGCGGTGGGCGGCACTGATTTCAACGAGTATCAGACGTGGAGCACGTACTGGAACCCAACGAATGCAGCGGTGACGCAAGCTTCCGCGAAGGGCTACATTCCAGAGACGACGTGGAACGACTCATGCACGAACGGATTGCTGGCGCAAGTGCAGGGCGGCACGGCGAACGCGGAGACGAACTGCAACAGTTCGACGTTTAGCAGCCTGCTGGTGACCGAGGGCGCAAGTGGGGGAACGAGTGCGGCGTGGATGAAGCCTGCGTGGCAGACTCAAGGCCCGAGCGACAATGCGCGCGACCTGCCCGATGTTTCGTTGTTTGCGAGCAACGGATTCCTGGGAAGCTTCTATATCGTCTGTCAGAACTACACGCTGAATAGCTCGTGCAGCGACTTGAACGGATATGGCGGAACGTCGGTTGCGGCGCCGGCTTTTGCGGGCATCATGGCGCTGGTGGATCAGAAGGCGGGATCGGCGCAGGGTGTTCCGGGGCTGGTGCTGTACAAGCTGGCGCAACAGAAGCCGGCCGCATTTCACGATGTGCCGGCTGGGAGCACGATTGCAATGCCGTGCGTAACCGGCACGCCGAATTGCGTGACGAACACGGTTGGCCATG
>JBATYG010000362.1:0-2990 GCA_049673945.1 Occallatibacter sp. | reverse complement strand
AGCTGCTCCGGTACACCTTCTTCGAGCTGCTCGCGCCGTGGTGATGAGCGACGATTATAATGCCCGCCTGACGACAACTTGAATTCCCGATCCACTCCGGTGACTCGCGGTCTTCAGCGACAATTAGAATTCCCGATTTTCGAGCAAATGCACATCATTGAGAGCCCACCCTAACACGGAGGTTCTCGATGATCACCGATCAGCAAGTGCGGAAGCTGCGTCGCCTCGACGGGCAAGGGGTTGCCAAAGAGGTGGCGGCTGTGCGCGTCGGCATGGATGTCAAGACGGCACGCAAGTACCGGCGGCTCGGCAAGCTGCCCAGCGAGGTCGTGAGCATGGACAGGAACTGGCGAACACGTCCGGACCCGTTCGCGGAGGTCTGGGCCGACATCGAAGCGAAGTTGCAGGTCAACGGCGGACTGGAAGCGAAGACGCTGTTTGCCGACTTGCAGGGGCGTTTCCCGGGCCGCTTCAGCGACGGGCAACTGCGGACGTTGCAGCGGCAAGTCAAGAGTTGGCGGGCCCAGAGCGGGCCGGCCAAAGAGGTGTTCTTCGCCCAGGTACATCGGCCGGGACGGCTGGCGGCCAGCGACTTCACGCACGGCACGGAGTTGGGCGTGACCATCAACGGCATTCCTTTTGAGCACCTGCTCTATCATTTCGTGCTGACGTACTCGAATTGGGAGACGGTCAGCGTGTGCTTCTCGGAAAGCCTGGAGAGTCTGAGCGAAGGGTTTCAGAACGCGTTGTGGGAAGTGGGGGGCGCGCCGGAAGTGCATCGCACGGATCGGCTGACGGCGGCGGTGCAGCCGGGCGTGGAAGGGCCGGCGTCGTTCAAGCAACGTTATCGGGCGTTGCTGAATCACTACGGCATGCAGGGGCAAGCCATCCAGGCCGGCAAGGGCAACGAGAACGGCGACGTGGAACAGAGCCACCACCGGTTCAAGCGGGCCGTGGACCAGGCGCTGATGATGCGGGGCAGCCGGGACTTCAACAGCCGGGACAGCTACGTGGAGTTCCTGCGTGAAGTGTGCCGGCAGAAAAATGCTGGTCGGGCCGTGCGGCTGGCAGAGGAAGTGGCACTGCTGCGGCCGCTGCCGCGTCAGCGTCTGGAGGCGTGCAAGCGGTTGCGGGTGCGTGTGGAAACGGGCAGCATCATCAACGTGCAGAACAATGTCTACTCGGTGGCCAGCCGGCTGATCGGCGAATGGGTGGACGCCCGCTTGTACGCGGAACTCGTCGAAGTGTGGTACGCGCAGAAGCTGCAGGAGCGGCTGCCGCGGCTGCGTGGACGCGGCAAGCATCGCATCGATTATCGGCACGTGATCGATTGGCTGGTGCGCAAGCCCGGGGCGTTCGCCGACTATCGCTACCGCGCGGAGCTGTTTCCGAGCAGCCACTTCCGCATGGCCTACGACGTGCTGCGCCAGCGTCAGCCGGCGCGGGCGGACAAGGAATACCTGCGGATTCTGCACCTGGCGGCACGCGAGAGCGAGGCAGGAGTCGAGGCGGCGCTGGTGGAACTGCTGAACGAAGACGGCCGTATGGATGCGGCCGCCGTGAGGGAGAGGCTGCGTCAGCAAGGCCAGGTTCCGCCAGCCATCGAGGTAACGGTGGCGGCGGTGGACCTGAGGCTTTATGACGCGTTACTGGACGGCAAGGAGGCCGAAGATGGAGAAGGACAAGGACGTGAGGGAGAGGCTGGCAGCGTACCTGAAGGAACTGCACCTGCCAGCGATGCGGACCAGTTACGCGGAGCTGGCGCGTCAAGCGCAGCAGGAGGGGCTGAGCTTCGAGCAGTACCTGCTGGGTCTGTGCCAGCGGGAGTGCCAGGAGCGGCGTAACAAGCGCGTCGAGCGCCTGCTGCACGAGTCGAGGCTGCCGCTGGAGAAGAGTTGGTCGGCATTGGACCTGAAGCGGCTGCCGGCCAAGGTGGTGCAGCAGGCGCGGACGCTGCTGGAGGGTTCGTTCCTGGATCGTGCGGAGAACGTGCTGGTGTTCGGTCCGCCGGGCTCGGGGAAAACGCATCTGCTCAGCGCGGTGGGTCAGGAACTGGTGCGTAGCGGCCGGCGGGTGCTGTCGCGCAAGTGCGGCCTGCTGGTGCAGGAACTGCTGCTGGCCAAGCGCGAGCTCAAATTGCCGGCGCTGCTGAAGCGGCTGGCCGTCTACGAGGCTTTGCTCGTGGACGACCTGGGCTATGTGCAGCAGAGCCGCGAGGAGATGGAGGTGCTGTTCACGCTGCTGGCGGAGCGTTACGAGCGTGGCAGCGTGCTGCTGACGAGCAACCTGCCGTTCTCGGGCTGGGAGGCGATCTTCAAGGACCCGATGACCACCGCGGCGGCGATCGACCGGCTGGTGCATCACAGCGTGATCATCGAGTTGAACCTGCCGAGCTACCGCGCGGAGCAGGCGAAGAAAGCCAAGCAAGCACGTCAGGCCGACGCGGGCGACTCGGCGCGTGCCCCAGGAACAGCGACACCGTAGGCCGCTGGCAAGGCGTGAGGCAAAGGGAGGGCCCTGTTTGGATTTTCTAAGGCATAGCTCTGGTGTCCGATGGCAGCGCAATGGGCCCCCGCCCACCTGGTGGGCAGGGGCCGCCTTGAGAAGCGCCATCGGCGCACCGTCGGCCGAGTTATCCCTTGTCGGGTTGCGTCCCCGCAGAGCCCGACTCCGTTTCACCCGGCGAGGAGAGCGTAGCCGGAAACATTGCCGCTCGGCAAGCCCGACTGTAGACCGGATCGGGAAAAGTAATTGTCGTCGGCCCCTTGCTCGGTGCGAGGGCGACCGGGAATTTTAATTGTCGCTGACAGGGAGAAATAATTGTCGCTTGACAGGCACTATCGAGTACGTTGCGAACGAAGGATGTGGGGCCACGTTTCGCATATTGCTCCCTCGCGAAGAATGACGACGGGCTGATCTGGGATGTTTTCGCTCATGGATACGATTTGATATGGGAGACACGCCGATGCCGGCACGCGACCGCTCGACCA
>JBATYG010000361.1:0-2351 GCA_049673945.1 Occallatibacter sp. | reverse complement strand
CCCCCAGCTCCCACTGTCTCCGAAGCTTGCGTTGCGTCCTTCATAGACCATTCGTGAGGCGAACGTGTGGTCCGGGCGCAGGTTCAACTGATAGTCAATCCCCGCGCAATCCGCGCACGGCAGCGTTTCCTTGAAGGTCGCCGGCAACCCTGACAGCGCCAGCCGTGGCGCTCCCGCTCCGCTGCTCTGCGTTGGGGCCTGTGCCCCGGTCGTGCAGGCCGAAAGGATCATGACCGCCGCCATCCCGAACAACCGTGCGCGAATCTTCGCCATGGATCCTCCTCGCATGCAGGGCATCATAGCCTGGTCTTACCGCCTGCTTCGATCGCGCGTCAAACTTCGTAGAACTCCTTCGCCATCTTCTCGAAAGATTCTGTCTGTCGTTGCGCCCAGGCAGAATCGCGCCCCAGCTCTTTTGCCATCACATTTGCAACCAGCGGGGCCGCTCGCTGCGCCGCCTTCGCATTCAAAAAGAGCGCCCGCGTCCTGCGCGCCAGCATATCCTCTACCGTGCGCGCCATCTCTTCCCGCACTCCGTACACGACTTCCGCAGCGACAAAAGGAAGAGCTTCATCGAGCTTCGTCGACATCCGCGGATCCCCATCCATGATCGATGCAATCTTCGCAGCATCGCTTCCGTACTGTCCAAATCGGCAGTCCGCCTTGCTCGTGCCGTGCAATTGGCTCGCGCCGTGCAATTTGATGGTTGCGCTCACGCATTGCCGCTCAGGCAGCGAACCCTTGCCGATTGCGAAGTCGATTACGTCTTCGGCCATCCGGCGATAGGTCGTCCACTTGCCACCGGCGATCGTGACCATGCCGCTCTCCGAAATCTCCATCGAGTGCTCTCGGGAGAGCTTCGCCGTTGTCGCCGCGATTCCCCGTATCAACGGGCGCAGCCCCGAGAAGACACTTACGATATCCGCTTTCGTGATCGGCCGGGCAAGGTAAGGGTTGACCGTCTCCATCAGATAGTCGATCTCCGCTGCGTCGTGGCCCGGCTCAATCTCGGCACTCGGCGCAGGCAAATCCGTCGTGCCGATCACCACGCTCCCCAGCCACGGAATCGCAAACACGACCCTGCCGTCCCGTGTCTTCGGCACCACGATCGCCGTATCTCTCCCCAGCACCGCGGAACTGACAACGATATGCGTCCCGCGGCTCACGGCAAGCAGATTCGGAGCGGAGCCGTTGTCCATCCGCCGCACCGAGTCGGAAAAAATGCCGCCCGCGTTGATCACCGCCTTGGTGCGCAAGTGAAACGTATTTCCCGTCTCAACATCGGTCACCACTGCCCCATCCACTCTTCCGAATGTCTTAAGCAACGCCGTACAGCGCACGTAGTTCAGCACCAGCGCGCCGCGATCCTCAGCTGTCCGCGCTAAAGCCAGGGCAAACCGGGCATCATCAAATTGCCCATCGTAGTACATCACTCCGCCCTTCAGCCCCTTCTCCTGTATCCCGGGAATTCGTTGCCGCGTCTCCTCCGCACTCACAATTTTTGTCGGCCCGATCGAAGAGCTTCCTGAGAGCAGGTCATACAGTTTCAATCCCGTTCCGAAGTAAGGAATGTCGAACCAGGAATAGGCCGGGGTGATAAACGCCAGCGGATGCACCAGATGGGGCGCGTTCTGCATCATCAGCTTGCGCTCGCGCAGGGCCTCATACACCAGATGAATCTGGCCACTCGCGAGATAACGCACGCCGCCATGCACAAGCTTCGTCGCCCTGCTTGACGTTGCTTGCGCAAAATCTCCAGCCTCGACCAGCGCGGTTTTGTAGCCTCGCGAAGCCGCGTCAACGGCGGTGCCCAGGCCCGTCGCTCCTCCGCCAATGATCAACAGATCGTAGGCATCGTCCAGTCGCGCCAGCTTCTCGGCACGGTCCCTACTTTGATCGCCGCAGGCTATCGGCATCATAGACACGATCATTCGTTCGAACAGGAGCCCAACTCTTATACTGAAACAGCGAAAGGTTGTTGAGGAAGACAGGAGTGAATATGTCCACCGAATCCAAATGCCCGTTCTCGGGCGACACGCTCAAGCATACAGGGACGAGAGGCAACCGGGACTGGTGGCCTGAACAGTTGAACGTGGCATCTCTCCATCAGAACTCGTCGCTGTCCAATCCGATGGATGAGGACTTCAACTACGCCGAAGAATTTAAGAAGCTCGATCTCGATGCGGTGATCAAGGACCTCAATGCTCTGATGACGGAGTCGCAGGATTGGTGGCCGGCCGACTACGGCCACTATGGGCCGCTCTTCATCCGCATGGCCTGGCACTCTGCGGGCACTTACCGCATTTCTGACGGCCGCGGTGGCGGCGGCAGGGGAACGCAGCGTTTTGCAC
>JBATYG010000360.1:0-8177 GCA_049673945.1 Occallatibacter sp. | reverse complement strand
GGGCAGGGCACGGCGATGGCTCCGTCGGCGCGGGCGGCAAGATGCTTCGGCACACCATTGCCCTCGTTGCCGATGAGGAGGGCGACGGGGCGCGTGAGATCCACCAGGTTTGCGGGCTGCGCGGCTTCGGCGGCGGTGGTCAGCAGGGTTGCGCCGGCTTTGCGCAGGCGGCGTAGCGTATCTTCACTGCCGGCCGAAAGCAGCGGCACGCGAAAGACGCTGCCCGCAGAGGCGCGAACTGCCTTGAGATTCCACGCGCTGACCGTGCCAGGCAACGCGATGATGCCAGTTGCGCCAAAGGCCTCGGCAGAGCGCAGAATGGTGCCGAGGTTGCCGGGGTCCTGCAACTCAGCGAGAACGAGAATGAGCGGCGCGCCGGCACCCGATTTCTTCAGTAGATCGGCCCACGTCCAGCGCGGAGGCTCGATGAGCGCAGCGATCGGCTGCGGCGTCTCCGTTGCCAGGGCTGAGCGCAAGAGCTCCGCGGGCATCAGCAGTACGTCGGCGGTGACGGGCAAGTGAAACTGATCGAGGTGGTGGGCGGATTGCTGCGCGGCAAAGACGCAGCGGATGTCGAGCCCGGCGCGCAGAGCTTCGGCCAGAAGGTTCGGCCCTTCGATGCCAACGAGGCCCGCACCCGCTCGCGCCGGATGGGCAAAGGCGCGGCGTAGTTCCTTTAGGCGGCTATTCTGCTTACTCTGTACAATGCGAACAGGCATGCAATTGAGTCGTCTGGTCTCCTGGTCGATTCTATGCTGCTGCGCCATGGCCGTGCCGGTGAAGTTGCGCGGTGGGTGGTGCTGTGATAATTTCCGACTTTGTGCTCCAGCAATTCGGGAACCCGAGGTAGAACTTCTTGTCCGCGGAAATCTTGCGCGTCCATCCCGATGAGCCTCAACCAGACCGGATCAGCTATATTGTCTCCTGTCTGCGCAAAGGCTACGTTGTTGCGCTGCCTACCGATACTTTCTACGGTCTTGCCGTTGACCCGGTGAACCTGCATGCGGTGGAGCGCATTTACCAGATCAAAACAAGGCAGAAGCATAAGCCGCTCTCTCTTCTCATCTCGTCTCTCACCATGGCGTACACGCTGGCGCGCGATTCTGACCCGATGCTTGACAAGCTGGCCGACCGCTTCTGGCCCGGTCCGCTCACGATCATCGTTCGCGCCGGAACGAAGCTGCCCTTACGTTCGACCGCCAACACCGGAAATGTCGCCTTGCGCATACCCGATGCGGGGATTGCGCGGGCGGTGGTGGAAGAGTTTGGATTGCCGATTACCGCGACCTCGGCTAACCTGCAGGGTGCGGCGGAGTGCACGCATGCGGCTGCGGTGAGAGACCAGATCGGCGAACGCGTTCCACTCATCATCGACGGCGGACCCACGGGACGGGCGCAGCCTACGACGATAGTCGATCTCTCGCTGGGCCCGGGACGCTGGGAGATTCTGCGCGAAGGCGCCATTCCGACGCACGAAATTGTTATGGTTCTGCAGCGATAAGATTGCCGGCATGAACGCGGGATCCAGTTCGAGAAGGCACAGTTGGATCGCATGGTCTCTGATTGTGCTGGTGGCGCTTGCGGCTGGTGCGCTGGCGTGGTCAGTCTGGGTCTACAAACAGATCCAATCTGTTGCCGGAGAGGACCAGGCGGCGCCTTCGGACGCGATTGCCGTCTTTGGCGCGGCGGAGTACGACGGGCGTCCTTCTCCGGTTTACCGTGCGCGCCTCGATCACGCTGAGTCCCTTTACAGCCGTGGAATCGCGCCGCTGATTGTGACGCTGGGCGGCGATGGTGGCGATCAGTACTCAGAAGGTGGCGTGGGCCGCGAATACTTGATGGGCACAGGCGTACCGGAGTCGGCGATTATCGCCGAAACCGAGAGCCGCAGCACGGTGCAGGCTGCGCGCAGGCTGGCGGTGATCGCCCGGACGAATGCTTTTCGCCGCATCGTGGTGGTCAGCGATGATACGCACCTCTTTCGCATCCAGGCGATCTGCGCGGCCAACGGACTCAACGTTCTGACCTCGCCGCGCCCGAAGATCACAGTTGTGGGGGCCGGCGGAGATCTCGACCCGATCATTCACGAGATTCTGAGCTACACCGCGTGGCGCCTGCGCCTGGAGTGACAGTAAGGGGAGTGAAAGTTACGGGGAGTGACGGCTCAGGAGTGCGCGAGACCGAGGATGAAGAGCAGCAGAAGCGCAAAGGCCGCCGCGCTCAGCGTTGAAAGAAAATTGACGCTGTTGTTATTGAGCCGGCCGCGCCGCTCGAGAGTTGCCCCGAGCAGGCTGTCGAAGAAGAGGCCGAAGGTTCCGGCAACCCAGCAGACGGCGAAGAGCGGTCCATCGCCACCCAGCGCGAGCGTGCCCGCCGCAGCTACCGCTCCGGCCGCAAGAATGCCGGCTGCCGTTCCGCCGAGGCTCACGGCGCCGTCGGTGCCGGGCTCGGCGATGCGGAGAGTCGTGATCATGCGCGGTGCGCCGCTGAGAAGTTGTCCCACTTCAGAGGAAACAGTATCCGCGCCGGCCTCGGCCAGTGCGGCAAGCGCGGCTGCAAAGACGGCAGCGGGCGCGAGGTGGGCAAATTGAATTCCCGACCGTTGCACGAGGAAGGTCTGGGCCGCGGCATTTGAGAGCAGCGCGGCTGCGCCCAGATTTGCCGCGACCTGCGCGGCCATGCGGCCTCTGCGGTGCTCAGCCGTGCCAAGTTGCTCCTTGCGCGTGCGGCCCGCGCGGGTGGCGAGTGAGGTCAGCAGAAGCAGTACCACGACCGGAACAAGAGCAGTGCGCCACGGGTAGTAGGGAAGCGTCACGGTGGAGAAGATGAGGCTCGCCGTGATCACCGCGCCGGTGAATGCGGCGCCGGCTGTGGCCGAGCGCAGCCCCCACGCAACGAGGCCGAGCAGCCCGCTCAGGCCCAGGCTCCAGAGTGCGACCGGGACAGCCTGCGTCATCCACCAGTGCGTCTCGAGCACGACGTTGGCGGCCACGGCGGGCAGCACCAGCAGCAGGATTGTCTTCGATTGCCAGCGAAACTTCAGTTGATCCATGCCCCGTTGATCCACGCCCAATCGTATCGTTCGGGCGCGGCAGGCACAAAGCTGCGGACGTGATGTGATGAGGCGGCACGGTCGACGTGGGGCAGAAGACGGCCAGGGCAGGGCCGAAGCATTTAAACTCATCTGCGATAACAAATTGAATG
This sequence comes from Occallatibacter sp., assembly GCA_049673945.1. Lineage (GTDB taxonomy): Bacteria > Acidobacteriota > Terriglobia > Terriglobales > Acidobacteriaceae > Telmatobacter. The sequence continues at coordinate 4,973 of JBATYG010000360.1, read as the reverse complement.
CAATCCAGAGTTGTTGGGATGGAGCCACCGATGAAAAACTACTCAGGCTTCCTTGCAGTTCTTGCGGGAATTTTTTTGATTGCGCCGGCGCAGGCGCAGACGCCGGGCCAGCACCTCGAACTGGACCGGAAGGGTGAAACGATCGTGCTCGAGCCTTACGCACCCAATATCGTGCGCGTGACGCTGAGCCTGCAGCATGATGCTGCGCTTGCCAAACCGGGCTACGGGCTGATCGCTTCGCCGGACACAAATGGCTGGAGCGCGTCGCAAACTGAGCGACAGGATGTCTATCAGTCCCCTCAGATGGTGGTGACAGTCAATCGCCCGGGGCCTCCGGGACCGCCGCCTCCGCATACCGTGATCGATATCAGCAAATACTTCGGCGGCTCGACGCCGGGGGCGCATATCACCTTCAAAACGCCCGATGGCAAAACGCTGCTCGAGATGACCGGCTGGTCGCAGGCGGTTCCCAATCACAAGGACGGCACCGCGGCGCTGGCCAACGACCGCCGGCCCACAGACCCTCCGTTTTATGTGGTGGGCGCATCGTTTGCGTCGCCGGATGACGAGCACTATTACGGGCTCGGCCAGAACCAGGAAGGCTTTCTTGATCATCGCGGGCACCCGGTGCGCTGCTGGAACGACTACACCGCGCCGGCGGCGCCAACAACGTGCGTACCCTTTCTGCTGACCAACAAGGGCTACGGTCTGCTGTGGGATAACCCCTCGAAAACGTTGATCGTTCCGGGATTCAACGAGGAGACACGCTGGAGCAGCGAAGTCGGCGATCGCGTCTCCTTTTTTGTGATCGCGGGGAAGACGGCAGACGAAATCTTTGAGGGCTACCGTCTACTCACCGGGCCCACGCCGCTGCTGCCGAAAGCCGCCTATGGATACATCCAGTGCAAGCAGCGTTATTCCAGCCAGGATGAGTTGATGGCGGTGGCGAAGGGCTACCGCGAGCGGCATCTGCCAGCGGATGTTCTGGTGGTGGACTGGTTTTACTACACGAAGATGGGCCAGATGGATATGAATCCGAAGTTCTGGCCCGATCCAACGGCGATGAATAAGCAGCTGCACGATATGGGATTTGAAACCATGATCAGCGTGTGGCCGCGCTTTGTGCCCGAAGATCGCTACTATGACAAGTTGCTCAAGAACGGCTGGTTCATCAGCCTCGCCGATGGCAAGCCTGTTGATGGATTGCCGTATGATCGCGCGGGCTCGGATATCGACACGACCAACCCCGACGCCGCGCAATGGTACTGGCAAACGATCCGCGACAACATTCTGAGCAAGGGTTTCGATTCGCTGTGGGCCGATGAGACGGAGCCGGATCTGCCGCCGAATGGCGCTTACTTCCACATCGGGCCGGGCACTCAGTACTTCAACGTCTATCCGCTCTTTCACACAGCGGCGCTCTACGACGGCTACCGCAGGGACGAGCCCGACAAGCGGGCCCTGATCCTCTCGCGCGATGCCTACCTGGGTGTGCAGAGCAAGGGCACGATCGTGTGGTCGTCCGATATCGGGCCGACCTGGGATACGCTGCGAAGGCAGATTCCCACCGGACTGAATTTCACGGCATCGGGGTTCACCTACTGGTCGAACGACACAGGCGGCTGGCAATACCTGCCCTGGTCGCATCATCCGGCGAAGCCGCCGTTGCTGGACCCCTCGGATGCGCGCTTCAACGTGGGCCACTACGATGACTATCCGGAGCTCTACACGCGGTGGTTCCAGTACGCGGTGTTCCAGCCGATCTTCCGCACGCATGGCAGCAGGGTGCAGAACGAAGTCTGGTCGTATGGCAAGCAGGCCGAGCCGATCCTCGAAAAGTACCTGCGGCTGCGCTACACGCTGATGCCCTACATCTACTCGCTGGGCTACAAGAGTTGGAAGACGGGCGCTCCGTTCATGCGCGCGTTGCCGCTGGATTTCCCGGACGATCCGAACGTCGCCGATATCCGCGACGAGTACATGTTCGGCCCGGCGTTCCTGGTTGCGCCTGTGGTGCAGCAGGGTGAGACAAGCCGCAAGGTCTACCTGCCTGCCGGCACGGATTGGTACAACTACTGGACCAACGAGCGGGTAAAGGGCGGCCAGACGATCGAAGTCTCCGCGCCGATAGATACCATCCCTCTCTTCGTGCGCGCCGGTTCGATCCTGCCTCTGGGCGCGCAGGTCGAAAGCACGCATCAGCAGCAGGCAATCGAGCATGTGCGTGTCTACCCCGGAGCCGATGCGGACTTCACGCTGTTCTCGGACGACGGCATGACCTACGCCTACGAGAAAGGCGCCGGCTCGATCACTCGGCTGCACTGGAGCGACGCCAGCCGTCAGCTTACTCATGAGGGAGCGTCGGCGTGGAACGGCCCTGACAAGGCAATTGTCGAGGTGGTGGGGCACTGAAGCCAGGCGTTCGGCGGGCGTCCAGCGCCCGCCGCCTACCCATGGTGCGGGGCGGCGCGTCTAAAGCCTGAAGGCATTGAATATCCGGCAGGATGTGCGTTCTTTCGGCCGTAGCAGCAGACCTGGAATGTGGGGCCTGGACCGGTTTTTTGCCCTGTGGAACCATGCCTGAAACCAGGCTTGGGACCGGGCTTGGATGCGCCCTGGGACCCGGATCATTGATTTACAATCACCTAGGAAGCAGGAACGAATTTTGATGAGTCTTTTTCCCTTGAATGCACGCGGGAAGCGTGTGTGGCTGGTCCAGGCAGGCGCGGCCATTGTTATTGCCGTCGTCGCCGTTGGATGTGGAAGTACGTACCGCCCCGTCGTGACGCCGATCAACCCGACAGGGCCGGCGGCACAACCTACGTCTCTCGTTGCGGTCGTTTCCTCTCCGTCGACCACCTCTCCTGGAGTGGCGACAATTCTGAATTATGCGGGCGACACGGTGATGGCTCAGGCGCCGATTGGCCCGGGCCCGCTGTCCTTTACTGTCGATGAAGCCGGTTCGAGCGGCTATACGGTGAACAGCGACGGCACGCTCACCAATTTTCGGGTGGCGACCACCCTGCAAGCGAACAACGTGACCTACTCGACGCTGCCTGCGGCATCGACGAGCGTCGGTCTCTTTTCGCCATCGACTGGTCTGTGGGTTGCCGACCTGAATGGCAACGTTATCGACGTTCTCACGGGTTCGAGCTCAGCGCTGACTTTCAAGCTGGCTATTCCGGTTGCGGCCACGCCGATTGCAGTATCGGGGCCGGCACTGCTCGGGCAGCATAATTACTCAATCAGCTTGAATAACTCGAGCACGCCCGCCGGTTCTGCGATCGCGTATACCGATATGACCTGCAATAACGCGCCATCAACCGTTGCGCAGACGGGTGAGGCCGACGCACTGGAAACAACGAGCTTCACAGTTTCGGCGCGTATCCCGCTGGGCAAGTGCCCGGTCTACGGGCTGGCGAGCAGTGATGGCAGGCGCTTCTTCGTTCTGAACCGCGGCAGCGATACCGTTACGGTGATCAACACCCAGACCAATGCGCTCAACTCCTGCACGCCGTGTGACAACCAGAGCGGGCAACTGGTCACCTGCCACCCGGCGCTGCCGTTGTCCACGACCGCGGTGACCGCGACCGGTATCACACCCCCGAATGGGACGACAGGGATGGCCGCGACGGCAGGGCCTGTCTATGCGGAATATAGCTCGGCCACATCGCAGCTGGTTGTAGCGAACTACGATGGCGGCACGATCTCTGTGATCGATGTCAGCCTGGACGAGTACGGCAATGACAGCCCCACCTTCGGCACCACTTACACCGTTCCGGTGGGAACAAACCCGGCGGGCGTTACCGTGCTCAGTGACGGCAGCCGTGCCTATGCCGCCGATCAGACCGATGAAACCGTATCGGTTGTGAATCTCAGCAGCCACCAGGTCATCAAGACGCTGCCGGTTGTCGGCCATCCACGCACGGTCGTTTCCACCTCGAACTCGCTCTACGGCAAAGTCTATGTGGCTTCGCCGGACAGCCCCTATCTCACGATTCTGCGGACCGATCAGGACATCGTGGATACAACGGTTCTGGTGCAGGGCAACATCATCGACGTTCGCACCAGCACTCAGAACGGATCGACGGGGAATGCGATCATCACCAGCCGCAGGCCGGGCGCTGGTCAGCCCTGTTATCTGCCGGGCGCAGCCGCGTCCGATACGCTGGCAGATTGCCAGAGCCAGACTGCACCTTAGCTTGAAATCAACGAGCTTCCGAGAGGAAATAGAATCAGGCCAGAGAGACTCTTCTCTGGCCGTTTCTCTTTACCGGACAGATTCGATGGAAGAAAAGCAGGGTAAGAAGGTCAGGCTGGATGTTTTGCTTGTCGACCGGGGTCTCGTACCCAGCTGCGAACGGGCGCGCGCCATGATCCTTGCCGGCCGGGTCCTGGTCAACGACCAGAAAGTTGAGAAGGGCGGCAGCACAGTGCCGGCAGGAGCCCTGATTCGCCTGCTGGGCGAGGACCTGCCTTATGTGAGCCGCGGCGGTGTGAAGCTGGCAGCGGCGCTCGACCACTGGAAAATCGACGTGAGCGGCCGGAACTGTCTCGACGTTGGCGCCTCTACGGGAGGTTTTACTGACTGCCTTCTGCAGCGCGGAGCGGCCCATGTGACGGCGGTCGATACGGGCTTTGGCCAGATTGCCATGAAGCTGCGCAACGATCCGCGCGTGTGCCTCCGCGAGCGCACCAACGCGCGGCTGCTTGAGCCTGGGTCGCTTGCACAGACGGGTTCGCCGCGCCTCACTCTGCTGGTGATGGATGTCTCGTTTATCTCAGCGACCCGGGTGCTGGGGCCTGTGGTGCGCGCGACCGGGACGCTTGAGGAGGCGGTGCTGCTGGTGAAGCCGCAATTCGAGGTCCGCCGGGAGCAGGTAGGGAAGGGTGGCATTGTGCGCGATCCCGCAGCGCATGCCTTCGCAATCGACAAGGTGGCCGCATCTGTGCGCGCGCTTGGCTGGCAGGTC
>JBATYG010000359.1:0-4936 GCA_049673945.1 Occallatibacter sp. | reverse complement strand
CGCAGTGGCCTTGCGGATGATCCGGCCCACCTCCGTGGATCCGGTAAACGCGATCTTATCGATTCCAGGATGCTCGATGATCATCTGCCCCGTCGCGGGCCCGCCATTCACCACGTTCAGCACGCCGGCCGGCAATCCCACTTCCATTGCCAATTCCGCAAAAGCGAGCGCTGTCAGCGGCGTGTTCTCAGCGGGCTTGATAACCACCGTGTTGCCCGCGGCAAGTGCCGGCGCCACTTTCCAGGCGAACATGAGCAGCGGAAAATTCCACGGAATGATCTGGCCGACGACGCCACAAGCGGTATAGGTCGGGAACTCCGACTCAAGCAGTTGCGCCCAGCCGGCGTGATGGTAAAAATGGCGGGCCACCAGAGGAATATCGATGTCGCGGCTCTCCCGGATGGGTTTGCCGTTATCCATCGTCTCGAGTACGGCCAGCCGGCGTGAGTGCTTCTGCACCTGTCGAGCGAGAGCGTAGAGGTAGCGTGCCCGCTCGTGCCCGCTCAAAGCCTGCCATGCCGGCAGAGCCCGGCGCGCTGCGGAAACGGCTGCCTCCACATCGGCGGCGTTCGCCACTGCGATTTCGGCCAGCGCCTCTCCGCTCGAAGGATCGTCAGTTTCAAAGTACTCGCCGCTCGCCGGTTTCACCCAGACGCCGTCGATCAACGCATCGAACCTGCGGTGAAATCGCTCCAGCCACTGCACGGCTTCCTTCGGATCTTCCGGCGCGGGGCCGTATTCCATGCTGTAGAACTTCTCCGAGATGCTGCTCATTCCCGTTCTCCAAAATCCACTCTGGCTCAGCCGGGGTGGACAAGTCAGCTTGCCTACGTCACTCACGCAATCGGGTGGCGGTATGCCGCCGAATAGCGGCCGGTTGCGTGATGCTCCAACTGGCGCTCGATATCGGCCAGCATGCCGCTGGCGCCGAATCGAAAGAGGGATGGCTCCAGCCAGGCGCGTCCCAGTTCGTCTTTCATCATGGCAAGCCAATCCAGCGACTGCTTTGCCGTGCGGATACCTCCCGCTGGCTTAAAGCCCACCGCCATTCCGGTCCGTTCGCCGTACTCGCGGATGGCACGTACCATGGTGAGGGAGACCGGGAGTGTGGCGTTGACCGCCTCTTTGCCCGTCGATGTTTTGATGAAGTCAGCACCCGCCATCATGGCCACCCAACTGGCGCGAGCCACGTTGCGCAGTGTCATCAGGTCGCCGGTTCCCAGGATGGCTTTCATGTGTACCGGGCCGCAGGCTTGCTTGAATGCAGCGACCTCGTCATACAACGCCTGCCACTCACCGTTGAAAACATGTGCGCGCGTAATCACAATATCAATCTCCGACGCACCCGCTTCGATGGAACGTCGAATCTCCTGCATCCGTTCCGTCAGAGGAGATAGGCCAGCTGGAAATCCGGCCGACACCGCGGCCACTGGAATGCCGGACCCCTCGAGCGCCCGGGCTGCTGTTTCGACAAACGTATGGTAAACGCACACCGCACCGACCTTGAGGTCCAGTTCTTCAATGCCAAGACTTTCCACTAACTGTCTCTGCAGCGGATTGCGTGCCTTTGCGCAAAGCCGTTTGACACGCTCGAAAGAATCGTCGCCGCTCAGAGTGGTCAGATCCATGCAGATGATTGCGCGCAGCAGCCACGCCGCCTGATACTCCTTCTTGACCGTCCGGCGCGCCGTGTGCGTCAACGCGCGGCGCTCCACCGCGCTCCTGTTCACGCGCACCTCTTCCACCCAATCCAGATTGAGTGCAATGCGCCGGTTGGGCTCAAGCAGACGACCGTGCAGAGTGACTGGGATAAGGCGGGTAGCTTGCGTCGGGATTGCTGGCTGAGCCATATTCCTTCTCGGTCCGTAGAGTCAATAGTTTAAACGCATTCTGATAGCCCCGGTATCTCTCAGCCGGAAATGCCGGAAATATGGAGAGAATAAGAAGCGAGGTTTCCGAGGGCAATCAGTCAGGTTGCCATGACTTTGGGCATATATCCAAAATCCATCTCTGCGTGCAAGGTGGACAAAGGAAGAAAATGCCGGCTTCTCGTATGCAATGAACCACGATGGCCGCCGGCCAATCATACTGGAAGGGTCGCGCATGGACTCAGTCGAGTCGAACTCCAGAAGATGGCTCGGGCTTGCCGCGTCCATTTGTCCAAAGATTGGCATTTGCGGGTTTGCCTTGCTCCTGTGTACCTGCGCAGGGCTCGTGGGTTGTGCGAGTCTGACTTCGACTCAGACCGGCACACAGACCCCCGCACCGACCATCGCTTCTTTCTCGGCCAGTCCGGCAAGCATCAGCGGCGGTGCCAACACAACCTTAAGCTGGGCAACTTCGGGAGCGACGAGTCTCACCATCACCCCCGGAAGCTTTGCATCCACCTCCGCGACCGGATCCACGTCGTTAAGCCCGTCGACTACGACTACATACACACTGACAGCTACCAATGCCGCTGGCTCCGCGACAGCGACCGCAATCGTCACAGTGACAGCGACCGGGCCGAGCGTTCCATCGATCACGTCGTTTACAGCGAGCCCCTCCACCATTGCGCCCGGCGGCGTCAGTGCGCTCAGTTGGGCAACCTCGGGAGCGACAAGCATCGCGATCACGCCGGGAACGTTCTCGTCAACATCCGCCACCGGAAGTACAAACGTGAGCCCGCAGGTGACCACCACCTACACGCTCACGGCCACTAATACTGCAGGCTCGGCCACCGCGACTGCAGCGGTAACCGTGGCAGCGGCCTCTGGTGGGCCGCTGAAAATCACCACAACTTCCTGCCCGGGTGGAACGCAGAACAGCGCATACGCGGGATGCACCATCACTGGCATTGGCGGAACTCCTCCTTACACCTTCAGCGTGAGCACGGGCCCCAATAATCCTCCATTGCCTGAAGGGATGACGTTGAGTACATCGACCGGGGCGATCACAAGCGCAATCATTGGCGGTCAGGGCACATATACGCCTGAAATCGTGGTCACCGATTCGACCGGCGCGCAGGCCAACGCTGACATCAACTTCGCCATCAACGGCAGCAATGCATTCATGGCCAATATCTTTCCATCGAACTCGATCTTTCATCATCGCGTCGACGCGGCCACGACGAGCCTGCCGGTGGACGCATCTCCCGCGGCTGCAATCTACAGCGCCTATCTCACAGCCACGGTCAAGCCGTTTTTCGGAGACAGCTACGAAGGGTTTCCCAATGGAATTCCGGCAATTGAGGTTCCCTACAATCAGCCGGATGTCTCGGTTTCAACGACCGTGTATCAGTCCTATTTCACCTCGGGCCCAATTCCGCCGTATGCGCCCGTAGAAGGGACGAGCAATTCCACCGGAGACCGACACGTTCTGGTCTACCTCGAAGCGGGCGGCGGAAACAACCCTGCTCTGTACGAGATGTGGCAGGGGATTTACGACGACGGCCCGTGGACCGATTCGTCGAACGCGCTCTGGCCCGACGTTGCGGGGAACAATTTGACAACGCAGGGAAACGGAACATCCGATGCCGCAGGGCTGCCCGTGGCGCCGCTGCTGGTCAATGCCGACGAAGTGATCGGAACGGGAACACCGGCCGCCCCCAACGGCGTCGTTCAGCACCCCGTCCGCTTTACGCTCAATCACATGCTCAATTACTGGGTGTGGCCCGCGACGGAGACAGCGGGAGTGGGAAGCTGCAAACAAGGCGCCAACACCATTTCGACGGAGTCGGAGATTTCGCAGTCATCGCCCCCGTCGAGTTGCACCATGTCCGGTCCCGCTGGCGAGATCTATCGGCTCAAGGCCTCCGTGACAACTCCCGCCTGCGCTGCGACCAGTCCCCAGGCGGCGATCATCATCACCGGATTCCGGAATTATGGAATCATTCTGGCCGACAATGGAGACAGCGGAGGGCTCATCGGCACGCCCGATGCACGCTGGAACAATACGGACCTGCAGTGCTTGGAGAGTCTGACTCTCAGCGACTTTGAACCGGTGAACGTATCGAGCCTGATGGTGACCAACGACAGCGGACAGACACAATAGCCTGCTCTCCGCGCGCGGATCGCTTTGGGGTCTACGGGACGAATGCGACTCGACACGTCCCTTTGAGAAGTGATCAATGAAATACGTCGAGATTCACACGTGTTAGCGGCACTGGCCTTTGCCATCTTTAGCCTTTCAGTTCGCTTTCTCAACGTGTGCAGTCGCGACCCTGCGTTCGAGTTCTCTAATGCGTCGGAGTTCGTTCACGCGTTTGCTCCATTGAACGATCAAAAAGAGCACGAATATGGGGATCGAAAGGCCTATGAAGAGCCATTCAGCGGTGAGTCGGATACCAGCCGCGGCACTTGGGTCGAAATGGCGAGCGAATACCAAGACGCTGATTAGTGTTGTGATCGATGCTGTGAGCACCCCAGCGATGATAATGGCGGTTCTATCCAGTTCTTGGATTCTCTTCTTCCTATACTCCAAGGGATCGTCGAGGTCTGCCCCTACGATTCTCGCGACCGGGACGACTTGCTGCCTGATCGAAAGTGGAGCAATGGCGGTGCAGTATTCCGCTTTTCTTGCTGCGGAGAGGAATGTGGAGTCCATCACCTCTTTAATCAGTTCCTCGGCTATCTGCACGTGAGTGTATAGATCGCCAGCCGCGACATCGTACCGCCGCGCCGTCGAATGAACGAGAGCCGCGACAACCTCAGCGGGAGGGATGACACCTTCAGGGATACCGATGCGAATCGCGTACACGACTTCTCGATTCGCGATTGCGACTCTTTGCAGATACTCGCGGTCTTTCCTCCTCGAAAGCACCCAAGTGACGAAGAGGCCGCTCAGGACGCCTGTGCCGAGTCCCACGACCCACGGATTACTCAACCACCAAGATAGTGTCATGTAGGTTGCCAGAATTGTACTGCGAAGCGCAAAAAGCTCACAGCAAGTGTCAGGC
>JBATYG010000358.1:0-11729 GCA_049673945.1 Occallatibacter sp. | reverse complement strand
GGCCATCGCCGTGCTCGCCGCTGAGCGAGCCTCCATAGCGCAGGACCATGTCGGTGGCTCGATCGAGAAATTCTCTGAAGCTGCGCAGGCCCTGCTCGGAGCGGAAGTCGAAGTTGATGCGCATGTGCACGCAGCCCTGGCCATAGTGGCCGTAGAGCGGGCTGCTGTAGCCGTACTCAGCCATGAGCGCGGCGATGCTGCGCAGATACGCGCCAAGTTTCTCTGGGGGAACGGCGGCGTCTTCCCATCCTTCCCAGCGGTCCGGCTCTCCGGGCACAAAGACGACAGCGCCGAGGGCTGACTCGCGCACGAACCAGACGCTTGCGGCCTCGGCAGGCGTGCAGATGTGGGCTACCGGCGCGGATGGCCAAGCCTGGCACGCGCGCACCAGGGTTTGAGATTTGGCACGTGCTTCTTCCTCGCTCCAAGCGCCCATCTCGACAAGAAGAAAACCGACGCCGGACGGAAGCTCATCGAGCTCTTTGAGCGCGAGGCCTTTGCGGCGCATGAACTCGACGAGCAGGTAGTCAAAGCCCTCCAGGCCAATGGGGCGATGCTCGAGAGCACGCGGCACGGCATCAGCCGCGAGATAGGGATCACTGAAGGCCAGCACCGTGAGCACACGATACGGCGGGCTGGCGATGAGATTGAGCGTGGCGGAGACGATGGTGGCGCAGGTTCCCTCACTGCCGACAAGAGCCCGCGCGACATTGAAGCCGTTCTCATCGAGCAACTCGTCGAGGTTGTATCCCGAGACACGGCGGGGGATGCGCGGGACTTTTTCGCGCACGAGGTTTGCGTAACGATCGCGGATGCGCGCGAGGCCGGTGTAGATCTCGCCGACGCGGCCACCGCCACGAATGAGGCTCTGCAATTGCTCCGGATCGGTGCGGCCGACGGTCATGCGTGTGCCGTCGTAGAGAAGGACGTCGAGGGTTTCGACGTTATCTACCGTCTTGCCGCCCAGCAGACCATGGACGCCGCAACTGTTGTTGCCGATCATGCCGCCGAGAGTGCAGCGCGAGTGCGTCGCGGGATCGGGCGCAAAGGTGAGGTGATGCACTTCGGCGGCATCGCGCAGGCGATCGAGCACGATGCCGGGCTGCACCCGCGCCAGCTTCGCGGCCGCATCGACCGAGACGAGGCCGTTCATGTAGCGGGAGAAATCGAAGACGACGGCGACGTTGGCGCATTGACCTGCGAGGCTCGTTCCGGCGCCGCGCGGCAACACGGCTGCTCCTGTGGCCCTGCAGGCCGCCAGCGCTGCCTCTACATCGGCCTCATCGCGGGGATTGATGACACCGATGGGAAGCTGGCGGTACTTGGAAGCATCGGCGGCATACAGGGCCCGCGCAGGCAGATCGAAGCAGACATCGCCACGGAGAGCCGCTTTGAGACGCACCTCAAGCTCGCGGTGAGCTGCGAAGCGCTCGTGATCGAGCGGAGTGAAGTTCTGCAGGATCGGAAAGGTGGAAGGGCTCACGGGGGAATGGTAACGCCTGTGGCGTACCCGCGGTTTGCGCCTCTATCTTTTGCCGTGAGACGTGCCGCTCCCGTTCGCACCTTGACTGGCGAGGTCGACGTCGCCCGCTCCAGCATCCCGCTCAGCGGTCCATTGCGCAAGAATCTGCTTGAGTTGGATAACGCCGGGATCATTGGGACCGAGACCTGGCGTTCTCTCAGCCTGCTCGATCGTGGTACGCAAAACTTCGAGAATGCGAGGTGACCGGGATTCCATTTGTCAGAAGCTTCCCTTCTGAAAGACACATTGGCGACGGCCGGAATCTGCGGCCACCCGGATCTATCTTTCGCGACGAATCAGTTGGACTTCAATTAATTCGGCCTGCCACGCGATTCCACTTCAATTTCTGCAATGGCTTTATGCATGCACGATTTGAGCGAGGCGATCGCAGAGCCGTCCTTTTCTGGATAGTCCGTTTGCTCCAGGAGATACAAAACCGTGCGAAGTACAGCAGTTACATCAAGGCCTTGCTTGCCGTTCATTTTGCGTCCTTTTTGGAGCAGGTTGCTCCGCTCCCCCTGACGCTTCCCCGTACTTGAAGGCTTGGAAGCAAAGATGAGGGAACGCGTCGTCTCGCGCGTGAGTCAACGCCTTGTCCCGAGAGGGACAAGGCGGCTTTCGCCGGACAACCTTCTCCAAACTACGGGCGGCTTGGTCTCTAAAAGATGGCTGCTCTAGCGGCCGGGCCACTCTTCAACCACGATGCCAAGGTCGTTGAGCTGCTGGATGGCGATTTCGAGGTTGCGTCTAACCTTGGGGCGGTCTGTGGGGCTGGCGCCGGGAGCCTCCGCGATAGCGATGACGCGGCCGTAACGCCACGCCCCCGGGGGCAGCGCAACGATGGCTTCGACGAGATCCGAGGGGCGAAGCTGAAGCTCTTGACGGCGGGCGCCCGCCGGACGCAGCAACGTGCCCTCGCCAGCCCGGCTGGGGTTTGCATCCGCCAGGTTGATGCGCAGGTCGAGGGTGTTGGCTTCGACAGAAAGAAAGGGATTGGCCCATTCGCTGGCCTCACGAATGTTCACGTACATGCTGCGAGTAGGCAGAGGGATGCTGGCCAGTTGAGCACGCTGCTGATCGCGGATCGTTGCGGCGGCCTGTGCCTTGAGCTCGGCGTTGGCAGCCGAGCGTGCCACCCCTTCAACCACTTGTTCTTCGCGGTGGCAAGCAGTGAGAGCGATGGCCAGGAGCAGGCCCATCGCGGCAAGTCCACTTTTGTTCTTTGGTGCGTGAATCACACTTTCAGGATAACAAGACTGCCGATCAACGCCCCGTCCAATGGGCAACGCGCTTATTCAAAAAGGCTTGCACACCTTCGGTTTTGTCGGCGGTGGAGCAGAGCTCACCGAAGATTGCGGCCTCGAGGGCCAAAGCCTCCTCAAGCGGCAGATCGAGCCCCTGATCGGCTGCGCGCAGCGTGCCCGCGATGGCGAGCGGCGCGTTGGCGTCAATTTCATGCGCAAGCGCCTCTGCACGCGGCATCAGTTCGGCGCTCGGGAGCACTTCGTCGACAAGTCCGATGCGGAGGGCCTCGTACGCGTCAATGATCGCGCCCGTGAGCAGCAGTTTTAAGGCCGCGCCGCGGCCTACCAGCCGGGGCAGCCGCTGGGAGCCGCCATAGCCGGCGATGATGCCGACCTTCACTTCGGGCTGGCCGAGCCGGGCTGTGTCGGTGGCGAGCCGCAGCGAGCAGGCCATTGCCAGCTCGCAGCCACCGCCGAGGGCGAAGCCCTGGATGCAGGCGATGACCGGCTTGCCCATTGTCTCAATGCGCCGAAATATGGCGTGGCCGCGCGTCGCGAAATTACGCCCTTCGCCAGCGGCAAGCACATCGAGTTCGCGAAGGTCGGCCCCGGCGGCAAATGCGCGATCCCCTGCCCCTTTAAGCAGAATCACGCGTATGGATGCGTCCTGCTCGAGGCCGATGAAGGCAAGATCCAGCTCGTGGAGCGTCGCAGTGTTCAGCGCGTTGAGCACCTCGGGCCGATCGATGGTCACGATCGCCAGCGGCGGGCGCTTTTCGATGTGGATTCCAGGGTTTTCCATGCGCGAGTAGGCTACCAGAGCGATGCCGGCACCTGCGCCGGGGAGCGCGTCGCAAAAGAAAAAGGTGGCGCCCGTTTGAGCGCCACCCGAGAAACAGACCAATCTGCAGGACAATCAGGAGACAGGACTAGGCTATCCCGCGGAGGAGGATGTGTCTTGATCCCTTCGAGGGACGCCAGACTCCATCAATCGGTTGAGACGCTGGTCAGCAAAGGCTACAACCAGGTGCATTTCGAGTCTGCTGCGGTTAGTGTTGAAGTGCTGACCTCCCTGCATCCGTGAAGATAGCTTCCAATGCGCGCCTGCTGCCCGGAAATCGCCGGGGATGGCTGCCGCTTGCGGTGCTGCTCCTGGGCCTGCCCGGAGCGGCGGCCCTGGAACCGACAACGCCTCTCTCCGAGTACAGCCGGCAATCGTGGGCGATGGAAAACGGATTGCCGCAGAATAGCGTGCACGCACTGCTGCGGACGCGGGACGGCTACCTCTGGGCCGGAACGGAAGCGGGACTGGCCCGCTTCGACGGTGCGGGCTTCGCGGTCTTTGACCGCACTTCCACTCCCGCGCTGCCGAGCGGCGATATTCGCTGCCTGTTTGAAGACAAAGAGGGCGCGCTGTGGGTGGGAACCGGCGAAGGGCTGGCGCGCTGGCAGAATGGCGCGGTCACGAAGTTCACGACGCAGGATGGCCTGCCGGGGAATGCGGTGCTGGCAGTAATGGAAGATGCGATGGGAGCGATGTGGGTGCGCACCGCCGCAGGCTTTGCCCGATTCAACGGAGACGCTTTCACTGCGGTAGCGCGTGGGGGCGCCACGGCGGAGTTGCTGCCCCGATACGCCGTCTCGGATCCTCTGCCACCGGGCGGTGTGCGGCTGGTGCTTGCCGGATCGCAGGCGGTCCGGATCTTCGCCACTAATACAACCGTGCGCATTCAGCGCGGCACGAAGCTGGAAACTCTCGCGGCCGGCAAGAAGCTGCCGGGCACGCGCATCCAGGCCGTGATGGCCGACCGCGAGGGAAGCCTGTGGATTGGCACCAATGACGGGCTCGCACGTTGGTTTGACGGGAAAGTGCAGAAGCTGCCGGCGAGGGATGCCCTCTCGGGTGCGTCGATTCTCTCGCTGCTCGAAGGCCAGGAAGGCAATGTGTGGGTCGGCACGGAAACGGGCGGCCTGCACATTCTGCGCGACACCCGCTTCCGGAGCATTGGAGCGCACGAAGGGCTTTCTTCCGACGGCACGACCACGGTGGTGGAGGACAACGGGGGAAAGCTGTGGATTGGAACCAGCGGGGGTGGCTTGAATGTTGTGCGGCTTCGCGTAGAGAGGGCCGGCGAGGCAACCGTCTATTCCGTGCCTGACGTGCTGCTGAGCAATGTGATCCTTTCCTTGGCTGCGGGCCCGGATGGATCGCTCTGGGCAGGCACTCCGGATGGACTGAACCGAATTCGCGGCAGCGCGGTCGATTCGTTCACATCAGCCGATGGATTGCCCGACGACTTTGTGCGCTCCCTGCTGGCGGACGCGGACGGTTCGTTGTGGGCAGGCACGCGGCACGGGCTGGCGCACCTGATCTTTCCAGCAGGAGCGACGGGGGGACTGCGATCGCCTCCGCGCGCGGTCATCTATACGCGGGCCAATGGTCTGGGCAGCGACATGGTTGGTGCAATGGCCCGCGATGCAAGCGGAGACCTGTGGGTGGCGACCCTGGCCGGCCTGTCGAGGCTGCGCAATGGCTCGATCACGAATTACACCGCGGCGGATGGCCTGCCGAGCAACGTGGTGACGTCCCTGCTGCCGGAGCCGGACGGAACAGTTCTGGTTGGGACGCAGGATCGCGGCTGGAGCCTCTGGGATGGGTCGAAGTTTGAAAAAGTGAATGCGCCTCCAAAGAATGAGTCAAACCTTCACGCGATCCTCGCGGATGACCACCACAATCTCTGGTTTGCGACCAGCAACGGCCTCGCCCGCTGCACGCGTACCTCGGCTGCCATGTGCTCGAACTGGCTTGAATTCGGCCCCGCGGATGGATTGCGCGGGCGCGAAACGGCGACGAACAGCCATCCATCTGCGTGGCGCTCGCGCGATGGCCGCCTGTGGTTTGCCACGCCAAGGGGGCTGGTTGAAGTGGACCCCGATCACTTCCCCGTCAATCTGGTGCCGCCGCCGGTGGTGGTGGAGAGCTTTGCCGTCGACGACGTGGATCAACTGCAGCACGCGAAGGGCACGTCGCTGAGTCTGCCCGCAGGACACAACCACTTCCAATTCAGCTATGCAGGCCTGAGTTTTGTTGCGCCGCAGAAGGTGCGCTACCGCTACATGCTGGAGGGGTTTGATCGCCGCTGGACGGACGCCGGGGCGCGGCGCATCGCGTATTACACCAATATTCCGCCGGGCCGCTACACGTTCAGAGTGCAGGCGGCGAACAACGACGGCGTGTGGAATATGCAGGGCGCATCGCTGCCGTTTGAACTGCGGCCGCATTTCTACCAGACGCTGTGGTTCTACGTTCTTTTGTTGGCAGCCGCTGGGGGCCTGATTGCATTGGCGCTCAAGCGCCGACTGCTGCACGCGGAACACGAGTTCAATGCTGTGCTGGGCGAGCGCACCCGAATCGCGCGCGAAATTCACGACACGTTGGCGCAGGGATATGTGGGCATCTCAGTCCAACTTGAGGTGCTGGCGGAGCTATTGCGTCAGAACAAGATCGACGCGGCCGCCCGGCAACTGGATGCAGCCCGCGGCCACGTGCGCGAAGGGCTCGCCGAAGCGCGACAATCCATCTGGGCGCTGCGCTCACAGGATGCGGGCGAGAACACGCTGCCGGTGGAACTGCGCCGCGTAACCGAGCAGGCGGGAGGGCGAGGCGTCGAGGCCTCTTTCGGCGTCCACGGCGCTTATCGGGCGATGGAGGCAGCGGTGGAGCGTGAAATTCTGCGGGTAGCACAGGAGGCCATCCATAATGTAAAGAAGCACGCAAAGGCGCGGCATCTCGACGTGCGGCTCGATTATGGCCCGGCCGAGGTTGCACTGGAAGTACGGGACGACGGACAGGGATTCTCGAGCGAGGCGGAATTGCAGCCGCCACCCGGGCACTATGGGCTGATTGGCATGCGCGAGCGGGCGGCGCTGATCGGCGGTTCGCTTGAAGTGGTGAGCGCGCCGGGCGCGGGCACCACGGTAAGGTTGCACATGCCCGCACCGAAGGAGGCGCAGTAGGTGGAACACGAATCGATTCGCGTGCTGGTAGTGGAGGATCACCATGTTGTGCGCCAGGGACTGGTCGCGCTGCTGAAAGTGGCCGGTGATATTGACGTGGTGGGCGAAGCTGCGGACGGCGTTGAGGCCATCACACAGTTTCGCCTGCATCAGCCGAACATCACTCTGATCGACCTGCGCCTGCCGAGGATGGGCGGCGTGGACGTGATCGAGCGTGTGCGCATGGAAACGCCCCAGGCGCGCTTCATTGTGCTGACCACCTACGACGGCGATGAAGACATCTATCGCGCCTTGCAGGCAGGGGCGCGCGCTTACCTGCTGAAGGGCATGACTAGCGACGAGTTAATCGCCACGATCCGCGCGGTGCATGCGGGCAAGTCGCATATTCCGCCGGCGATTGCGCAAAAGCTGGCCGAGCGGATGAACACCGAGGAGTTGACCCCGCGCGAATCAGACGTGCTGGAGCAGATTGTCTACGGCAAGAGTAATAAAGAGATCGCAGCGGAGCTCGACATCTCAGAGGCCACGGTGAAAACCCACATCAACAGCCTCCTGGGCAAGCTGGGTGTTACGGACCGCACCCAGGCGGCGACCGCGGCGATTCAACGAGGGATTGTGCCGCTTGAATCGCTGAGGAAGCCTAAATCATGAGGTATGCCATCGCGTGCGCGGCTCTTGCGTTGTTTTCTATCTCCGCCGCGCCGGGCCAGAAGACGACGTGGCGGCAGGCAACGGATGCCGAGCTCGCGTCAGTGCTGCCCGCGCGAGCGCCTGTGCAGACCGAACACATCGAAACGGAGATGCGGACGGCAAGCGGCATCGTGAGCAGCCGCGGACACTATATTGCCGGCGTGGTGCTGATCACGGCAGGCTATTCGGCCGATGGCAAGTACTCGCACTATCTGCTGGTGCAGGCGCCCATCCGCATTGGCGGCATCGCGCTGAAACCGGGGGAGTATCTCCTCGGATGGGTGCGCGAGAAGGATGCGCTCAAGGTGCACATCAATACGGCATCGAGCGCCGCGCTGATGGGCGAAACCGAGGCGCACAAGATTGCGGGGCAGACGCGCGTCGAGAGCATCCGGATCTGGCCGCCCACGGAAAAGTCCATCATTCAAATCGGACGCTTCGAGATTCCCTACCAGTTAGGCGACGAACAATAACCACTCCATCTTTTGATTGAGAGACTGCTTCAAAGGCCGGCTCGTATACTGGCTGCCATGTTTTGTCCCTTCCGTACAAGTGCGATTCTGGCGCTGGCGGCTGCGCTTTCGGTATCTCTTGCAGGCCAGGCGGGCTCCCAGGGATCGGCATCTGGCCAGCAGCCGGCGGAGTCTGCGGCCGGTGCGCACGCAGGCGACTCGCCGCACGCGCCGCAGCTTGACGCGCAGCACCGCCCGATCACCGAGGGTGGGTTTGTGAAAACCGGGCCGGTCGTTTTTGCAGATGCCTCTGAAAAGGCCGGGCTGACGAAGTGGACCCATAGGATGGGAACGCCGGCGAAAACCTACATCGTTGAGACAAAGGGCTCGGGCGTGGGGTTGATCGACTACGACAACGATGGGTGGCTTGACATCTACGTCGTGAATGGCTCGACGTTCGACGCGCTCGATGGCAAGGAGACGCCGCCGCATGCTGCACTCTTCCACAACAACCACGACGGAACGTTCACCGACGTGGCAGCTCAGGCAGGCGTGACCAATGACCGCTGGGGCATCGGCGTCGCAATTGCCGACTACGACAACGATGGGTGGCCTGACATTTTCGTTTCCAACTGGGGCAGGAACCGGCTCTATCACAACAACCATGACGGAACGTTTACCGATGTAGCGGAGAAAGCCGGCGTTACGCTGGGCAACTGGTCTTCTGGCGCCACATGGGGCGACTACGACGGTGACGGCAGGCTGGACCTTTTCGTGGCCGGCTATGTGCACTTTGACCGCAATAACCTGCCGGTAGCCGAGCAGAACGGCGTGCCCAACACCTACTGCACCTTTCGTGGCGAGCAAGTGAGCTGCGGTCCGCGCGGCCTCAAAGGCGAGCCCGATCATCTCTTCCACAATAATGGCGACGGAACTTTTACTGATGTGAGCGAGAAGGCGGGCGTGGCCGACAAACCAGGTTACTATGGCCTGGGCGCCGTCTTTGCGGATATCAACAATGACGGCAAGGTTGATCTGCTGGTGGGCGATGACTCGACTCCAAACTATCTCTACCTGAACAAGGGCGACGGTACGTTTGAAGATGTGAGCTATGCCTCGGGCTTTGCGGTCAACGGTGCCGGGCAAGAAACGGCGTCAATGGGCATTGCCGTGGGCGACTACGAGAACAAGGGCCTACTTGATATCTTCGACACGACCTTCTCAGACAATTACAAGCCGCTCTATCACAACGAAGGCGACGCCAACATGACCGATGTGAGCTATGACATGGGGCTTGGCGAGATCACGGTTCCCTTTCTGAGCTGGGGCGACGCCTTTATGGATTACGACAACGATGGATGGAAAGATCTAATGATGGCTGACGGGCACGTCTACCCGCAGGCCGACCAGTATCCGTGGGGCACAAGCTGGAAAGAGCGGCCGATGCTGTTCCGCAATATCGACGGCAAGAAGTTTGAAAACGTACCTGCCGTTGAAGGCAGCGGACTGGCCGTAGTGGTCGCCGGGCGCGGAATGGCCGTGGGCGACTTGTTCAATGACGGCAAGCTCGACGCAGTGATCAATGTGATGGACGGGCACCCCGTGCTGCTGCGCAACGTAAATCCGGACAGGAATCACTGGCTCGAGTTGAAGCTGGTTGGCGGCCCAAAGAGTCCGCGCGACGCGGTAGGCTCGACGGTTTACGTGACGGCCAACGGCATGAAGCAGCGCGAAGACGTGTTGAGCGGAGGAAGCTACCTCTCGACGAACGACCCGCGCCCGCACTTCGGTCTGGGAACGGCGACGAAGATCGACGACATTGAAGTGCACTGGCCGAGCGGCAAGGTCGAGCACTTTAGGGTGCTCGGTGTGGATCGCATTGTGACAATCACCGAGGGTAGCGGCACGATGGCGCGTTAAGAGCAGTTGCAGGATCAGAGAAGCGGTGTTCCAATAAAGACATTGAAACAGGGGTGCTCCGCGAAGGCGGGGCTGAGAAATACCCTCGAACCCGATCCGGATAATACCGGCGTGGGAAGTTTCCGAAGCGAAGCGGAATTCCTCATACCGTAGGGCGCGTTCCTCCCTGTTTCAGCGTGCTATTTGAAGCAAGGGGAACGAATGCAACGCTCTGCAGCAGCCGCGGCTGTATATATCCAAAAATCTACCGGCCAGACCGGCCGATCGGGCCAGGCCTACCGATCGAGATTGACACTCGGCCTGCGGCTCTTCCCGGCGTGCGCGCTTGCCACCGCTTTGATGATGCCGATGGCTGCGCCATGCCAGAACGCGAACCAAAAGCCGGATCCGAATCAAAACGTGAAGCTGCCGATCGTCACCACCACGGTTGAAGTGCACGGCGAGGTGCGGAATGACTACCTCTCAAGCGGCGCCACGGCCGCCAGCCTTGACGGCGCCGCGCTGAAGGAGACGCCGCTCTCGGTGATGACTATCTCTGGTGCGGTGCTAAGCGACCAGATTGCGCGCACGCTTGCAGACGTGGTGAAAAATGATGCCTCAGTGAATGAGGACTACGCGCCGGTCGGCTACTATGGCGATTTTCAGATTCGCGGTTTTCCTATCGACCTTGCCACAGGCCTCCAGATCAATGGCATGACCATTGCCGGCGAGCAGGATGTGCCGCTCGAAAACAAGGAGCGCGTCGAAATTGTGAAAGGGATCGCAGGCGTGGAGAGCGGGATCGCCGCAGCCGGCGGCCTGATCAACTACGTGACGAAAGAGCCGCGAGCCGGACTGCGGCCCGCAATCGATCTTGCGACTGACGATCGCGGCACTGCCTATGGCGCGCTTGACGCGGGCCGGGTTTTAACTACCGCGCTGCAGCCCGGCGTGCGACTCAACATTGCCGCTGAAAGTATGCACCCCTATGTGCAGCATGCCGACGGATGGCGCGGCATGGGCGCCGCAGATGCCGAGTTTCATCTGACACCGGGGACGAATCTCTTTGCGGATTTTGAATATCAGCACAAGGTGCAACGATCTGTAGCCGGCTATCAACTACTTGGTGGCACGACGATTCCCTCGCCGGTCTTTCCTTCGACGATGCTGGGCTACCAGTCGTGGAGCAAGCCGAACACCTTTGACGTCTTCAACGCGGGCGCGCGCCTGCAACACACCTTCAACGCCAAGTGGAGCGCGCAGCTCAACGGGTCCTACAGCCACTCGCTGATTGACGACAACGTGATCTGGCCGTACGGCCCCGCTCTCGATGCAAATGGCAACTCGCTCTGCCCGAATGCGCCTGCCTTCTTCTTCTGTCCCGATGGCAGTTACGAGATCTACGACTACCGCAGCCCCGGCGAATTGCGCATCAATGCTGTTGGCGACGCGCTCGCAATCGGGCGCGTGACCACGGGCGCTTTCACCCACAACATCGTTGCCGGAGGATCAATTTTTCACCGCTCCGTCAACCTCTCTTCCTCTACCGTCTACACACCGCTCGGCGTCGAGAACGTTTACCAGCCGAACAGGTCCTACGCGCCGGAAGTGCCGTATGAACAGGCGGGGCCTTCGGCGCTTGCCGACTTCAACCATCAGGTCGCAGGCCTGATTCAGGACCGCGTCCATATCCCCGGCGGTTTTTCGGTGCTTGCGGGCGGCCGATATCTGCGCGTGACGGACTTCAACTACACCTCTGCACGCTCATTGTGGCTGCCGCAATATGCCGCGACGTATTCTCCAACTCGGGCCATCACGTTTTACGGCAACTACGGCGTACTGATGTCGCTGGGGCCACAGGCGCCGTGGTGGGTTGATAACTCGAGCGAATTTCTGGAGCCTTTC
>JBATYG010000357.1:0-2484 GCA_049673945.1 Occallatibacter sp. | reverse complement strand
TCATTCAACGCAAGGGCAGCCGCAGCTTCGGCAAAGGCAACTTCAAGGCGCTGTTTGAAGCCATCGAACGCGAGCAGCGCGAGCGCGGCAATCTCTAAGGCGGCGAGGCATCCATGAATCCCAAATCGCTTTCGATCGCCGCACCCTACATCATCACGCAGGACTACGCTGCCTACACAGGGGAGCAGCACGCTGTCTGGGCTGAGCTTGTCGGCCGCGTTCTGCCCGAGCTGGAGCATCACGCCGCACACGCCTGGCTTGAGGGCTTTGACATCATCGGCCTGCAGCGCGATCGCCTGCCCGACCTTGAAGCCATCAGTGCGCGCCTTGAGCCTCGCACCGGCTGGAACTCCACTCCGGTGATCGGCTTTTTGCCCGCGCCCGCGTTTTTTGAAATGCTGGCCGCCCGCCAATTCCCCACCACAACCTGGCTGCGCAGCCGGCAGTCGCTCGAGTACACCCCCGAGCCCGATATCTTTCACGACGTCTTCGGCCACGTGCCACTCCATGCGCACCGCGTCTTTGCAGACTTCCTTCAACACTATGGCCGTGTCTGCGCAGCCGTCCATGACTCCGAAGTGCTCGAAAAGCTTGGCCGCCTCTTCTGGTACACCGTCGAGTTTGGTCTCATGCGTGAAAAGGGGGAAGTCAAGGTCTACGGCAGTGGCCTCATCAGCTCGCAGGCCGAGTGCCGCAACGTCATCCGCGGCAATTGTGCTGTCCACGGCTTCTCGCTCGATGAAGTGCTCAGCACACCGGTCAAGGTCGACGAGCTGCACAAGCTGCTCTTCGCGGTAGAGAGCTTCGATCAGATTTACGAGGCCATGCAGCAGGCCGAGCAACTCGCCCTCTGCGGAAATTTGCGAAAAGGATAATGAATGACCGAATCGATCGCCTACCAATCGGGCTTCGGCAATGAATTTGCCACCGAAGCTGCGCCCGGCGCGCTCCCCGCCGGGCAGAATGCGCCGCAGAAGCATCCTCTGGGCCTATACACCGAGCAGTTCAGCGGAACGCCGTTCACCGCGCCGCGCGCCGTCAATCGCCGCACCTGGACGTACCGGATCCGACCCTCGGTCACGCACCGGCCTTACGAGGAGATCGATCGCCGACTCATTCGCAGCGGCCCTTTTACTGAAGTGCCGACCACGCCCAATCAGCTCCGCTGGAATCCCCTGCCGCTGCCCGACAAGAAGACTGACTTCGTCGACGGCATCATCACCCTTGGGGGCAACGGCGATCCTGCCATGCAAAACGGCCTCGCCATCCATCTTTATGCTGCCAACCTCTCCATGCGCGAGCGCTTCTTTTACAGCGCAGACGGCGAGTTTCTCATCGTCCCGCAGCTTGGCGCCCTTCGCTTTCATACCGAGCTCGGCATCCTCGAAGTTGCGCCCGGCGAGATCTGCATCATCCCGCGCGGCGTCAAATTCCGCGTCGAGCTCGCAGAGAAGCAGGCGCGCGGCTACATCTGCGAAAACTACGGCCTGCCCTTCCGCCTGCCCGAACTCGGCCCCATCGGCGCCAACGGCCTCGCCAATGCGCGTGACTTCAAAGCCCCGGTCGCCGCGTATGAAGATCGTGAGGGCGACTTTCACATCACGGCGAAATTCCTCGGTCGCCTCTGGTCCGCATCCATCGATCACTCTCCTCTCGACGTCGTCGCCTGGCACGGTAATTACACGCCCTGCAAATACGACCTGGACCTCTTCAACTGCATCAACACCGTCTCCTTTGATCATCCTGACCCCTCCATTTACACGGTGCTCAGCGCGCCATCCGCAGTTCCCGGCACCGCCAACTGCGACTTCGCCATCTTTCCACCGCGCTGGATCGTCGCCGAGCACACCTTCCGTCCGCCGTGGTTCCATCGCAACCTCATGAATGAGTTCATGGGCCTTGTTTTTGGCGCCTACGACGCCAAGGCTGAAGGCTTCGTGCCCGGCGGCGCCAGCCTGCACAACTGCATGGCCGGCCATGGCCCCGACGCTGAAACTTTCGAGCGCGCCAGCAACGCCGAGCTCAAGCCGCAGTACCTCGCCAACACCCTCGCCTTCATGTTTGAAACGCAGCTCGTCGTGCGCCCCACCGAATTCGCCATGAATACCCGCATCCTGCAGCACGAGTACTTCGAGTGCTGGCAGGGATTGAAGAAGCGCTTCAAACCCGGACCCGCATCGCACACCGCAACCAGGTCGAAGCCCGGCTCCAAAGCCGGCCCGAAAAAATGACCGCCATCGGCGCTCTGCTTGATGGCTTCATCGACTACGCCGGCACTTATCCTCCGGCTAGTCTCGATCTTGAAGCCGCCGTGCGCTGCTACCTGGAATACAGCCGCGGCTCCCGCGCCGCTGCGCTCGGCAGGTTCGTGATCGATGCCTCCCGCCTGTGCGATCTGCGCCGCATCGCGGGTAGTGACTTCGTCCGCATGCCTCTCGCCGTCTGCGCCCCTTCGGCATCCGATTGGTTCGCGCTGCTGCACGA
>JBATYG010000356.1:0-2503 GCA_049673945.1 Occallatibacter sp. | reverse complement strand
AAACAGATCCACGCGAGCAATGTCATCGGGTGTGAGCGGTTCAGCGATTTCCATGAGTCCGGACGGATGTACCGGCAGACTGTCATGCTTCGCTCACCTCACCGGAAAGCAGTCGAGGTCATTGGCGAATGCGACAGGACCCGAATAGTGACGCTGTATCTCGGTTTGTGTCTCATTCTCTCTTCCCAGAGTCCGCAGCATTCGATGCGACAGTACCAGCCGCTTGACATGAGCATTTCCGGCAATCACTCCGATCACTGAAGGTGGCATATGGAGGCGCCTCTCCACTCCGGTAGCGCCCTCCGGTACGGCGTTGTGAGCGACGAACAAATCTGCGTCCAATGCGAGCTGCGTCAGCCCGTCGCCTTCGCCGTTCGTGTCTCCACTAAATACGATTCGCTTGCCCTCCATTTCCACTCGCCATGCTAGCGCGGGAAACCCACCATGAATTACGCGCACCGCGTACACCACCATGTCGGAGTTGCGAAACACGAGTATTGGCTTGGAACCGGCTACGACATCGTGCGGTTCCAGCGTGTACCCTCCTTCCGCACCTTTCTCGACCAGGTCGCTCAAGTAGCGCCAGGCTCCGCGTGGTTCACTGAAAAGATCGCGCACAAACTCTGTCGTAGACGGCATAAAGTCGTTTCCCGGAGGACCATATACCGGCAGAGGGCGCTTACGGTCTTCAAACCAGGAAGAAAACACCAAAGCGGGAAAATCGCCGCTATGATCGATGTGGAAATGGCTGAATAGAACCACGTCGACCTGCGACATCTGCGCTCCGCTCTCCCCAAACCGTAGAGCGCTGCCTCCACCGGCATCAATGAGGACGCGTGCGGCACCATGATCCCAGATGAGATAGCTGGTCGAAGCCCGCTTATCCTGCAACTCAGGCCCGCCAGATCCGAGCACCTGAACCGCCAGTCCTGAGGAGCCGCAGGATTGCGCCTCGACAAGCGAAACTTCACACAGGGAAAAGAGGACCGCTAAAGCAAGAAGTCCTCTCCGCGCCAGCTTTTGCGAACGCTCGAGGCGACCGTTGATTTCCATCTCACATCCGCCAATCCGCCCGACGCTTCAAAGATAATTGAATCGAGACCTGGGGAAGTCGGGCCCTCTGAACCTGATCAGATCCCCAACGGGCTTCCGGACGGATAACCGGAAGTTCCTTGGAACCGTCCTCATCACAGCATTTCGTGAATGCGTCGGCGGCCCGGATCGAGGGGGTGTGGGCCAATCGGGCGTTTGGGCGCCGGTAAGCCCCTTATAACGCTCTTCCTAAGAGATTTGCCCTCCCGCTGAATCCCTTCGGCCCATTCATGCCCCGGCTTGAACCGGGACTAAACCGGCCTTATACTAAATAAGGACCGAAGAAGTCGGCATTCTCATGCTCAAATTGACCAAAAAAGCCGATTACGGGCTTATGGCGCTCAAGTATCTTGCTGAGCACCCTGAGACCGCTGCGCTCAGTGCAAAGGATATAGCCGATGCCTACGGTATCCCTGCGCAGCTTCTGGCCAAGATTTTGCAGCAACTTACCAAGGTTGGATTGCTCAAATCGCATGCCGGCATGAACGGCGGTTACGCCCTTTCCCGCGACGCGCGAGAGATTTCCGCCTTTGAAGTGATCCACGCCATTGACGGGCCGCTCTTCATCACGTCGTGCACCAAGGGCGCCCACGGCTGCGACCTCACGCCGAGCTGCACGATCAAAGAGCCGCTAGCCCGCGTGAATGAAACCATCGCCGGCGTCCTCCGCAGCATCAGTATCCATGATCTTGCTGAGAGTGAGCAGTCGCCGCACAAGTTGCCCGAAGGCGGTGTGTTGGTTTCATTGACTCTGTAAAGAGCAGCCTTTCCCCTCCGCCATTGCGGAGTGCAGTACGGATGGAGATCCAGAGATGAGCACAGTCGAAAGCACCATTCCAGTTCCCGCCGGCGTCACCCTGCCGATCTATATGGATAATCACGCCACCAGCCCGCTCGATCCCCGCGTGCTTGAGGCAATGATGCCCTACTTTACTTCGAAGTTCGGCAACGCTGCCAGCCGCAACCACTCCTTCGGCTGGGAAGCCGAGCAGGCTGTCGACATCGCACGCGAGCAGATCGCCAAGCTCATCGGCGCCAGCGCCAAAGAGATCATCTTCACCTCCGGCGCCACCGAGAGTGACAACCTCGCCATCAAGGGCATTGCCGAGATGTACCGCGAGCGCGGCAACCACATCATCACTCAGGTCACCGAGCACAAGGCAGTCCTCGACACTTGCAAGCGCCTTGAGAAATACGGCTTCCGCGTCACATACCTGCCGGTCAAGGCAGACGGCCTCATCGATCTTGAAGACCTGAAGCGCGCTATGGACGACAAGACCATCCTCGTCTCTATCATGGCTGCCAACAACGAAATCGGCGTGCTGCAGCCCATCCGCGAAATCGGCAAACTCTGCCACGAGAAGGGCGTCATCTTCCATTGCGACGCGGTGCAGGCCATCGGCAAGGTGCC
>JBATYG010000355.1:0-3243 GCA_049673945.1 Occallatibacter sp. | reverse complement strand
GTGTACGCAGTGCCCGGTGGAGTGGGCACAATTTCGGGAGTGAAGGTGCACGTCGCGCCCTGCGGCAAACCCGAGCAGGCGAACGCGACATTCGAATTAAAGCCTCCCTGATCCTTTACGGTGACTGTGGCCGTGACACTGCCTCCCCATTGAACCTTGAGTGATGAAGGGTTGATGGTCAGACTAAAGTCCACTGGCAGCGTATATGTGGCACGGTCGATCGCACTTTGGATGTTGTTCGGCGCCGTCGCCATGGCCTGGATCGTTTCCGTCGCAGCCACCACGATTGGCCCCGTGTATTGAGTTGAGCTCGTAGCAGGAGTTGTTCCATCCGTGGTGTAGTAAATTGTCGCTCCGGCCGTCGTATCGCTGATGGTCACCGACTGCGTGGTTGTGTAGGTGCCGGCTGCAGGTGAAAACACAGGAGTCGCAGTCGCGGTGGGCAGAACCGCCGACGGCGGCCGATACTCCCACAGATCGTTCTCATAGCCGTAAACGCCGGCCGAGTCGATTCCAGTGCCACCCCATAGCCAGAAATTGCCATCCCTGTCTGTCCAACTCGCGGCTCCACTGAGGATTCCCGGCAGGTTCGCGGGAGCAGGAGCTCCCTTGGTGCCGTATACGCCATTGACCGAGCCCACCGATACGTTGCTGCTCCCGCCCATCCACGTCCATTCGTCGGTGGTTGGGTTGAACTGCCACAGATCGTTCAGATAGCTCCAATCGGAAACCGAATCGAATCCAACCCCGCCAAAGAGCCAGAAGTTGCCCTCGTTATCTTTCCAGTTGGAAGACAGGTAGCGGCTGCCGGGAATGTTTTCAGGCGAAGGCTGGCCGAGGTTCCCGTAGACTCCCGGCATATGGCAGTACTTCTGCGGGACATCGGCGCAGTTGAAAGCGCTGCTGCCGCCCATCCATGTCCACTCATTGATTGCAGGGTCATACTTCCAGAGATCGTTGAGAATTCCCTCGTTGGCTCCTGTCGAGTCGTATCCCTGGCCACCGAAGAGCCAGAGGTTTCCGTTCGCGTCCTTCCACGTTGCATCCTGCCAGCGCGTGCCGGGGAAGTTTCCCGCAGCTGGCATTCCCAACGTGCCGTACGTTCCGGCAACCCCGCCGTAGATGCCGAAGTTGGGGTCACCGCCCACCCAGGTCCACTCGCTGGATGAGAGACTGAACTCCCAAAGCTCGTTAGCGACCGCGGCGTAGCCGACGGGAGCAAAGCCCCAACCCGCAAACAGCCAGAAATTGCCACTGTCATCGTTCCAGGTGGTACCGAGCCAAAGGCCTCCAGGTGTGTTGGCGGCGCCAGGCGTGCCCCGCGTTCCCGGCACAGGAAGCACTCCCGAGAGGCAGCCGCTGCACGTCGAGGTCAAAGGGACCGTGCTGTCTCCGCTCACCCATGTCCACTTGTGGTTGGTAGTGTCGAACTCCCAAAGGTCGTCGAGCGCGACAAAATTTCCGGCCGCATCACAGCCGAGGCCACCATAAAGCCACAGGTTACCGCCTGCGTCCGTCCAGCTCTGGGCATTCACTCGTGCCCCGGGCGAGTTTGCCGGCGCAGGTGTTCCCTTCATTCCATACACGCCGGGCTGGCCACAGTTGGCAAGGGTGGAGATGATGGGGCAATTGGTGGCGGCAGTGTTGTCGCCGGCCATCCACGTCCACTCTTTGGTGCCTGGGTCGAAGACCCAGAGATCGTTGAAATAGTTCAATTGTGTTGTAAAGGTCAATCCGCCAAAGAGCCAGAATCGGCCATCAATGCCGGTCCAGGCTGTTTCATCCGTGCGGCTGCCGGGTATGTTTGCGAGCGCGGGCGAGCCTTTGGCGCCGTAGATGCCTGGCCACACGCCAAATTCGCCAGATACCGTGCTGCTGCCGCCCATCCAGGTCCATTGCCTGGCGCTCGATGCTTGTGACCATCCAGACGGCACGCAACCGCCGATGCAGATTGCCGCAACCAGCAGAGATCGGCGGTGCAAACAAGATCGGTACATGGCCAGTTCTTTCAGCCGGACTGCCTAGCGCGTAGGATTATCGGTTTCTAAGTGTACCCCAGAACCACTTCGCAGTTTATTGTGCGGCTGGATCATTTCCGTTGCGGATGCCGTGTGGGCAAGCCGCCGCCTGACCTTCAGTTATTCCTAAGCCACTCGCGCACCTTACAAAAGCCGCGCAGGCGGCGCTCTCTTTCAAGTTGAAGCCATTTCTGCCGATGAATTGAATCGAATCCCTCCGGAGAGGGCCCGACATGCGCTCGCAATGGCTTCGCAATTTATCGGTCTCCCGCAAACTTGTCTGCGCCTTCAGCGCAATCTGTATCCTGTGCCTCGGCCTCGGCAGCTACACCTTGCTCACCCTGCGCAAGATCGCGGCCAGCAGCGTCGTCGTCAGCGCTGACAGTTTTCCGGCGGTTGTGGCGCTCACCAACGCGCGCGGCGCGCTCAGCGATCTCGGCCGGGCCGATCTCAATCAGTTCCTCTGCCAGGAGCCCGCGTGCCTCAGCAGGCAGAACGACAACCGCCAGAAAGCCTCTGATTCCTTCTCGTCGCAGTTGAAAAGCTACGAAACCGCCATCAGCTATCCCGGCGAGCGCGAGACTTACGACCGCTTCATAGCCGTCTTCGCGCGCTATCACGACGCGAGCGACCGGGCCCACGCGCTGCTCGCGGCCGGTAAAACTGGCGACGCGCTCGATCTGCTCACCGAGTCCGCAACCACCGCCGCATTCGACGACACCATCGCGGCGATGAACGAGGACATCCGCATCAATGTGCGCTACGGGACAGAAAGCTCGCAGCATACCACCAGCGCCAGCCGCCGCGGCATCCTCATTGACATCGCGGTCACAACCGTCATCCTGCTGCTCTGCGCCATCACCGGCGCCGTGCTCACGCGTGAGATTGCTCCGCGCCTCAGCCGGCTCATGGCGGCAATTGAGCGATTCGCCGCGCGCGACCTGACCGCGAGCGTGCGCGTCTCGGGAACCGACGAGATCGGTCGCGTGGGCCTGGCCTTCAACAGCAGCCTCGCCGCGATGCGCAGTGTCGTCGAGTCGGTCGCCCGCGGAGCTGAAACGCTCTCTGCCGCAACCGCAGAGATCAGTGCGCGCTCCATTCAGGCCGCCGGCAACGCGCACTCGCAGTCCAGCAAGACCAATCAGATTGCCGCCGCGGCGCAGGAGATGACCGCGACGATTGCCGAGATCAGTCACAACGCCGAAAGCGCCGCCAGCCTGAGCCG
>JBATYG010000354.1:0-10217 GCA_049673945.1 Occallatibacter sp. | reverse complement strand
CAGCATCCCAATGGCCTGCGCTTCACGGCCTTCGACGAGGCAGGCGCGGCGCTTGATGCGCGCACTTACTTTTCCATCGGTGGCGGCTTCATCATGGAAGACGGCGAAAAGCCAAATGCGAAGTGGGAGGCAACCGTGCCTTTCCCTTTTCGCACCGCTGCAGACCTGCTCGCGTCCGCGCAGGTCCACGATCTTTCAATCAGCCAGCTCATGCTCGAGAATGAATGCGCGCTTGTGCCCCGTGACTCGGACCGTGCGCCGGTTGAGGTGGTCCGCGAAGGAATCGACCGCATCTGGCAGACGATGCGTGCGTGCATCGATCGCGGCATGGCCACGGAGGGCATTTTGCCCGGCGGCCTCAACGTCCGGCGTCGCGCGTACCGGCTCGCGGTGCCCCTGCGCGCGCGCGAAAAGGAAGGCGTCCCCGGCGATTCGCTCTCGCCCCTAGACTGGGTGACGGTCTACGCCATGGCGGTGAATGAGGAGAACGCCGCGGGCGGCCGCGTGGTCACCGCGCCTACCAACGGAGCAGCCGGCGTGGTGCCGGCGGTGGCACGCTACTACGAGCGATTCATTCCCGAAGCGGATCACGAGGGGATGATGCGCTACTTCCTCACTTCGGCGGCAATCGGCATCCTCTATAAAGAGAACGCATCCATCAGCGGCGCGGAGGTCGGTTGCCAGGGCGAGGTCGGCGTCGCCTGCTCAATGGCTGCCGGCGGCCTCACCGCCGCCCTCGGCGGCACCAACGGCCAGGTGGAGCACGCAGCCGAGATCGCCATGGAGCACAACCTCGGCATGACCTGCGATCCCATCGGCGGCCTCGTGCAGATTCCCTGCATTGAGCGCAACGCCATGGGCGCCATGAAGGCCGTGCAAGCCTCGCGTATCGCGCTCAGCGAGTCAGAGGAGCACAAGGTTTCGCTCGACCAGGTGATCCGAACGATGTACCTCACTGGCCTCGACATGCAATCCCGGTATAAGGAGACAAGCCTCGCCGGGCTCGCGCTGAACATCATCGAATGCTGACGCAGCACGGGCCTGCCGGCGCGCGCGGCGGCGTTGGCCACAGGTCGAAGACGAGAGGAGCCCGATCACCCGATGCACGAGCCTGATTCTCCCGCACCCGATTCGCCCGAACCTCATTCCCCCGAATCTAATTTTGAAGACCCGATCGTTCTTGTCTCCTCGCAGAACCTGCCCGCCGCTGTCACCGCTCCGATTGCACCGCTGTGGCACACCATCGTGCTCATCGCCGGCATACTCGCAATTTCGATTGGCGGCAGAGAGCAGATGGTCTCTCTGCACAGGGAACAGAATCGCCTCGTGACCTATGCCAGCACAGTCTTCATCCAGCTCGTGATGCTGGGATGGGTGGCTCTCGGGTTGAAGTTAAGGCGGGTGTCTTTCCGCTCGCTCTACGGCAACGTCGCGCGCGGTCTGCGCGGTCTGGGCACCGATCTCGGCTTCGCCTTCGTCTTCTGGCTCGCCTCACTGATGAGCCTGGGGTCGCTGGGGATTTTGTGGACCGGCGTCGAATATGCGATTCAGCATCGGCACGCGCCCACAGCGAAGCAGCCCATCGAGCCAACCGCCGCCGAGAAGCAGACGGTGCGGACGCTTGAAGGGCTGGCGCCTTCGACGGCTCCCGAATTTGCCGCATGGATCGCCCTCTGCATGATCGCGGGCCTCATTGAAGAAACCGTCTTTCGCGGCTATCTGCAGCAGCAGTTCACTGCGCTTGCGCACGGACGGATTGCGGTGGGCGTGGCCGTGTCGGCATTGATCTTCGGCGCCGCGCATGGATACCAGGGCGTGCGCAACATGGTGCTGCTCGCAGTCTTCGGTGTCTTCTTCAGCCTGCTTGCAATTTTTCGCCGCAGTCTTCGCGCGGGAATCATCGCGCATGGTTGGCACGATATGATCGCGGGTCTGGCGCTTGCCGCTCTGCGCGCGCACCATCTTGTTTGAGAGGGGCTGACTGTTTGAGAGGGGCTCGATCTCTGCTGGATGCCTTCGACGAGCAGGTACAAATTGTTGCCACTTTTTCCACTCTCATGTCGTTTTTTTCTTGACACTGAGGAAGCATGAATCTATACATTCCTCAACTGCAATTCATATTGCAGTTTCGATGCAACCCATCGAAAAGGGAGAATAGGCAAAATGGCAACAAAGAAAGCAGCCAAGAAGGCAGCCGCTAAGAAGCCCGCGAAGAAGGCAGCAAAGAAGAAGTAACGGGCTCCAACCAAGTAGGCAACACTAAGGGGGACGTTTAAACGTCCCCCTTAGTGTTTTGTTTGAAGACTTGGAATTGTATGCGAAAAGGTGCATGAACAGCGGCTTTTCGCGATGCCGGAGAATATGACGCGCAGACGCTGGATCGCTGAACACTGGGATGAAGCCACCGCAACTCTGGTTGGCGCGCAAGCCGAACACCTCGGTCGCGTGCTGCGCGCGCAGCCCGGGATGGAGGCCGATGTGGTCGCCGGTGGCCGTGTCTTTCACGCTGAGGTGGCCGCGGTCGTCAACGGCGAGGTCCGCTTCAATCTCATCTCCGAGCTCGAGGCCGGGCCCGCGCTGCCCATTACGCTGGTAATGGCTGTTTACAAGTTCGATCACATGGAATGGGCGATCGAAAAGGCCACCGAGCTCGGTGTCGCGGCGGTTGCTCCGGTCATCGCGCGCCGCAGCGAAAAGCATCTCGCGCAGGCTGCGCAGAAGCGCGCCGAGCGCTGGCGCCGCATCGCGCATGAAGCAGCGCAGCAGTCGCGCCGCTCCGATATTCCGCTCGTCGCCGATCCTGTTCCTCTCGCGCAGCGCGTCAAGATGAACGCGGAAGGTACGCGCATTGTGCTTGCGGAGCAGGAAAGGTCAACGACCTTGCGTTGTGCCCTGGAAGAAGCCATCGCGACCGCCGCGAATGAGATGCCGGCCCTCGAGATTGCAGTCGGCCCCGAAGGCGGATGGGCTCCGGACGAAGAGGCGCTCTTCGACGCAAACGGATGGCGCGCTGTCTCGCTTGGGCCGCGCATTCTGCGCGCGGAGACTGCGGCAATCGCCGCGCTGGCGGTGGTGGCGTCGCTGCTGGAATAGGACGACGCTCTCGCTACA
Organism: Occallatibacter sp.; assembly: GCA_049673945.1. Taxonomy (GTDB): domain Bacteria; phylum Acidobacteriota; class Terriglobia; order Terriglobales; family Acidobacteriaceae; genus Telmatobacter. The sequence continues at coordinate 7,106 of JBATYG010000354.1, read as the reverse complement.
GCGAGACCCCGCGCTTCCACGGAATGAAGTCGTTCTGCCCCAGCAACTCGGCTTTCGTGAACTTCTTCCCGCTGGCTACCTCGATGCACAGCTCCAGCAGCTTTCCCGCGCAATCGGCGATCGTTGTCTCGCCGGTGACGATGCCGCCGGCATTGAAATCGATGATGTCGCCCATCCGCTCGGCGAGTGTCGAGTTGGTCGAGATTTTGATCACCGGCGCGACCGGATTGCCCGTGGGCGTGCCCAGTCCCGTGGTGAAGAGCACCAGGTTCGCGCCCGCGCCCGCCTGCGCCGTGACGCACTCTACGTCGTTGCCCGGCGTGCATTGCAGGTTCAATCCGGGTGTTGTCGCGTACGCGGGGAAGTCAATGACATCGCGGATCGGTGCGACGCCGCCCTTGCGTGCGGCCCCGGCAGACTTGATCGCATCGGTGGTGAGGCCGTCCTCTATATTGCCCGGCGAGGGGTTCATCTCAAAGCCCGAGTGCACGGCACGCGCTCTTGCCTGGTAGGCATGCATCAGATCATAGAAGCGCTGCGCCAGGGCGTCGGTCGCGCAGCGGTTGATCAGCTCCTGCTCCACACCGTGCAACTCGGGGAACTCGCTCAACAGCGTGCGGCCGCCCAGCTCGCCCAGCAGGTCAGAGAGATAACCGAGCGTCGGGTTTGCCGAGATGCCGCTGAAGCCATCCGAGCCGCCGCACTTCAGGCCGACCGTCAAAGCCGAGAGCGGCGCCGGCGCGCGCGTAGCGCGACTGGCCTCGGCCAGCCCGGCAAACGTTTCGTCGAGTGCGCGGCTCATCAGCGTGGTTTCACGGCCCGATCGCTGCTGATCGAAGACCAGTACGGGCTTGGTCATCTTGGGATCGCGGGCGCGCAGCTCATCCAGCAGCATGCTCGCCTGCGCATTCTGGCAGCCCAGGCTCAGCACCGTGGCGCCGGCAACGTTCGGGTGGTGGATGTAGCCCGCAAGCAGTCCGCAGAGCGCCTGCGCATCCTGGCGCGTGCCGCCGCAGCCGCCTTGATGGGTAAGAAAGCGGATGCCATCGACATTTGGAAAGACGCGCTCGGCTTGTGCCGGCGCAGCGTCGTCTGCGGTGTGTCCGTTGCCGCTTGCCCGCTTCTGTACAAGTTGGCGCACGTGGTTGCGGTAGCTGTTGTGTGCGCTGCCATAGCCAAGCTCTTCTTCAAGAGCCTCTCTCATCCGGTCGATGTTGCGGTTTTCGCAGAAGACCAGCGGCAGCACCAGCCAGTAGTTACGCGTGCCCACCTGCCCATCCGGGCGATGGAAGCCCATGAAAGTGCGCGCCGCCCATGCCGAGGGATCGGGCAACGAAAACGAGACCGGTTGGCGCGCCGCCGTGTAGTCGCCCGCACGGTGCCGGGTATTGCGAGTCGAGATCGCGGAGCCGCGCGGGATTGCCTCGGTTGCTTCGCCTACCACCATTCCATACATGCGAACGAGGTCTCCCGGCGCGAGATCGACGAGTGCCACCTTATGCTTGGCAGGCACCGGCTCCACAACCGGGCAGGAGCTGCCACCCCACGCGACAACATCGCCGGCGGCGAGCGGTGCAAGCGCAACAACTACGTTATCGCGCGGATCGAGTTGCAAAGCACTTTGCAGCATCCATGTCCTTTTCGGGCGTCCGTCGTGGCGATGAATCTTGCCCAGCCAAGAATACAACCGCGATCAGACAGTTGTGTTGCATTCATTACTTCGGCGCAACCGGACTCTCCGGTATGATCTGCTTTGGCGAGAGGGCTCACGATGGAGATGCGGCAATGAAGGCACTGGTACTCGCAGGCCCGGGCGACGCATCGCTGCAGCAGGTTGAGCCGCCGTCTGCGCCGGCCGAGGACGCGATCCTGCTTGAGGTGCGCTATGTGGGCTTGTGCGGCAGCGATCTGAATTCATACCGCGGACGCAATCCGCTGGTCAGCTATCCGCGCATCCTGGGGCATGAAGTTGCGGCAACTGTCGCCGCGCTTACCCCCGGCCATCCTGAGTGGCAGCCGGCAACTCCGGTCACGCTCTCGCCGTATACCAGTTGCGCCCGCTGCGCCTCGTGCCTGCGGGGTCGCCCGAATGCCTGCCAGTTCAATGAAACGCTGGGCGTGCAGCGCGACGGCGCTTTGCGCGAGGTGATCGCTGTGCCGGCGTCGCGTCTCTATCGCGCCGCCCTTTCGTTAAAGGAGCTCTGCCTCGTTGAGCCGCTTACTGTTGGCTTTCACGCCGTCGCGCGCGGGCGCGTTGAGAGCGTCGACACTGTCCTGGTCCTCGGCTGTGGCGGGGTGGGCCTGGGAGCGATTGCGGGCGCGGCTTTTCGCGGCGCAACAGTGATCGGCGCCGATCTCGACGAAGCCAAGCTGGCCACCGCGCGCAACGCCGGTGCGGCGCATACCATCAATACCGCCTCTGCGGATCTGCACACACAACTGGCCGAGCTCACAGGCGGCCGCGGGCCTGACGTTGTCATCGAAGCCATCGGGCTGCCGCAGACCTTCCGCGCAGCGGTTGAGGAGGTCGCTTTCACCGGCCGCGTTGTCTACATCGGCTACGCCAAGGAGCAGGTAGCTTACGAAACGCGCCTCTTCGTGCAGAAGGAACTGGACATTCTCGGCTCGCGCAACGCGCAGCCCGATGACTTCCGTGAAGTGATCCGCATGCTCGAGGCCAGGCGCTTTCCTGTCGATGAAGCGGTCACGCACCTTGTGCCGCTCGAAGAGGCGCCCGCCATTCTGCGCGCGTGGGACCGTGAGCCTGCGGGCTTCACCAAGATCATGATTGAGGTTGCCTGAGCGGCGCTCGGGGTCGATACACCCTAAAGCCGGGCGTAGTGCAACAGGATCCCAGCGAGCACTCCGCCCGTGAGCGGTCCCAGGATCGGGATCGGCGCGTAGCTCCACTGCGATCCGCCTTTGCCGGGGATGGGGAGCAGGGCATGCATCAGCCGCGGACCCAGATCGCGCGCCGGGTTAATGGCATAGCCGGTGGTGCCGCCCAGCGAGAGCCCGATGCCCCATACAAGACAGCCCACGAGCCACTGACCAAGCGCGGGCGCCGGGCCTGTCGACGACACGCCACGCGAAGAGATCGCGCTTGCTACAACCACCAGCATCATCGTGGCGATTACTTCGCTCGTGAAGTTCGCGAGCGGATTGCGCACTGCGCCGCCGGTGCAGAAGACGCCGCGTTTCGCATCCGCATCCGGGGTCAGCGCCCAGTGAGGCGCATAATGCAGGGCCATCAGCGATGCGCCGGCCATTGCCCCCAGCATCTGGGCTGACCAGTAGCTCGCCAGTTGCGTGTAGTCGCCGCTGGCCACCGCGCTCGCCAGCGTAATCGCCGGATTGAGATACGCGCCCGGGCTGCCGAACGCCTGCGCCACCAGCACGCCGCACATCACGGCCAGCGCCCATCCCGTAGTTACCGCCATCCAGCCGGCATCGGCGGCGTAGGACTTGCGCAGCGTCACGCCGGCGTTCACCCCAGTGCCCAACAGGACCAGAACCAGTGTTCCCATGAATTCGCCGAACCAGACTGAGTGCATGCAGGCTTTTTCCTTGCGATTGGGTTTGCCCCGGCATTCACGCCGCGGCAGCGCGCAATCTCTTCTGTGATTTGAGGAACCCAAGCATTCTGCACTGTCGGGGTGCGGTTCGCCAAGCGAATGTAGATTGCGCGCCGAACGATTTGCAGATCGAGCGCAACAGCCGGCCCGGGCCGTCATGGCCTTTTTCTTTTGGCGGCTGGGTCGCACGGTCTACGATGGCTGTATTCCATCCGCTATTGCTGAGGTGCACGGTGCGCATTTCTCTTCTGGGTCCTTTCATCGGACCGGTCATCAGGTCGGCCATCAGGCTGGCATTGTTGCCGGTGGTTCTCGCCACAACCGCGTGGGCCCAGCAGCCTGCACATCACTGGGCGATCGTCCTTCATGGCGGCGCGGGCGTCATTGAGCGCGCCCAGCTCAGCCCGAAGGCCGAGAGCGAATATCGCGCCGCACTTACGCAGGCCATTGAAGCAGGCGCGAAAGTGCTTGACCGGGGTGGCTCGTCGCTCGACGCGGTCGAGGCGGCAATCCACATTCTCGAAGACAATCCGCTCTTCAACGCCGGCAAGGGCGCTGTCTTTACCATCGACGGCCGCAACGAGATGGACGCAGCCATCATGGACGGCGCCACTCTCAGGGCCGGCGCCGTCGCCGACGTCACGCGCACGCGGCATCCCATCAGCTTGGCGCGCGCGGTCATGGAAAAGACGCCGCACGTCTTTCTCATCGGCGAGGGTGCCGACGCTTTCTCGGTACAGGCCGGCCTTGAGCAGGAGCCGCCCAGCTACTTCTTCACCGAGCCGCGCTGGCAGTCGCTGGTGCGGCAGCTTCGCAAGGAAAACAAGCCCATTCCGCCGCGCCCCGCCGGCGTGCCGCCTGCGCCCGCCGATGGCGACACGCACGGCCAGGCCGCCAACCAGGTCGATGAGTCGCCCGACAGCCACATGCACGGCACCGTGGGCGTGGTCGCGCTTGACCGGCAAGGCAATATCGCCGCCGGCACCTCGACCGGCGGTCTGCAGGCCAAGATGCCCGGCCGCGTCGGCGACTCGCCCATCATCGGCGCCGGCACCTACGCCTCAAACCAGTCGTGCGCCGTTTCAGGCACCGGCACCGGCGAGTACTTCATCCGTCTCGGCGTTGCGCGCGCCGTCTGCGATCTCGTCTACTTCAAACACATGCCGCTGCAGCAGGCCGCCGACGAGGTGATTCACAAGCAGCTCGAAGCCCTGCATGGCGATGGCGGCGTAATTGCCATCACGCCCGACGGCCAGCTCGCCTGGAGCTTCAACACGCCCGGCATGTACCGCGCCCGGCTCGCAGAGGGCGGCAAGGTGCAGGTGGGCATCTACAACGACGAGCCGTAAGCGGGCGCGACGGTCTGGTTCTGCTTTGTGGGTCCGGTTTCGGCTAGACTGTCGCCATGGCGCTTGAGTTCACCACCTCGTACATCCAGGATTCGCTCGCCGTCTTTCGCCAGTGCAGAAAGCTTGCCGAGCGAGCGATCGCGCAGGTCACCGACGAACAGCTGTTCATCCCTCTCGATCATGAATCCAATTCCATCGCCATCGTCGTGAAGCACATGGCCGGCAACATGCGTTCGCGCTTTGTCGACTTCCTGACCAGCGATGGCGAAAAGCCCGATCGCAACCGGGACAGCGAGTTCGTTGATCCGCCCGCTACGCGCGCCGCGCTCCTAGCCGAGTGGGAAAAAGGCTGGCAGCTTGTCTTCGCCGCCCTCGAGCCCCTCACGGACGCCGACCTCGGCCGCACCATCACCATTCGCGGCGAGGCTCACTCCGTCATGCAGGCCATCAACCGGCAGATCGCCCACTATTCCTATCACGCAGGCCAGATTGTTCTTCTCGCCAAGCATTTCGCCTGCGACCATTGGGAATCGCTCAGCGTGCCCCGCAACCAATCGGCGGAGTTCAACCGGCGAGTTGCCGCAGGAGAAGCCAGCCAGCGCTGATCGCGCGGTCCAGCTAGAAGAAGGGGCACAAGAAAGAGCACAAAAAAAGGCACAAAAAAGGCATCCCGCCGGGGGATGCCTTTTTGCGATCGAACGCCTGCTTACTGCTGGGCTGGAACCATGCCGCTGTTGCGCGCCTGGGCTTTCTCTGCCAGCACCTTGTGCGCGTTGTCTTCAAGCGCCTGGGCTTCGGGCAAAAAGCTCAGGGCCTTCAGGATCATCGGATCCCAGTCCGCCATCACGTGCAGTCCCTGCAACTGGCCAAACTGGCTGGTGATCACGTACTCCCTGATGTTCACCTTTACCCAGTCCGACACGCCGTTGATGTCGTTCTCCGTCCAGTTGATGCTCTGGCTGGTGAGGAAATCCTTGAAGTCCTTCATCACCGCGTCATCCACCTGGAAGTTGCGATCGACGGTGCGGTTGGCGAGATAGTGAGACGCAAAGTGGAAGAAGGCCTGCTTGTAGAGCAGCTCATCCTGAAAGTCGTTGCTCTTCGGCGATTCAATCTTCTCGTCCGGCGTGATGCCGCCGCCGCCATACACCGTGCGGCCCGCGTCGGTCATCTTCACCTCGCGGTTCGAGGGGTCGGCCGACAAAGCGCCGGCGTGATTGTAGTAGTAGTCGTAGAGCGAAACGCCTGCATAGTTGCGCTGGATCAGCCGTCCCGACGGCGTGTAGTAGTGGTAGGTCGTCAGCGCCAGGCCAGTGTTCTCGCTCAGGTTGTAGACCGTCTGCACCAGGCCCTTGCCAAAGGTGGTCTCGCCCACAATCAGGGCGCGATCGTGATCCTGCAGCGCGCCTGAGACAATCTCGGCCGCTGAAGCCGTGTTGCGGTTCACCAGCACCACGATCGGGAATGTCTTGCCGTCGTTGCCGTGGGTGGCTGTATACACCTGGTCGGGGTAGGCGCGGCCGCGCTGCGAAACGATCGTCTGCCCCTTGGCCAGCAGGTGATCGCACACCTCAACCGCCTGGCTCAGCAGGCCGCCGGGGTTGTTGCGCAGATCGAGCACCAGCCCATGCAGATTGGGGAAGCCGTTCACGGCGTCAATCACTTCCTGCGCCGTCGTTTCCTGGAACTGCGTCAGGTGGATGTAGCCGACGCCCGGCTTGATCTCGAAGGCCAGGTCAACCGAGGGGTGAGGAATCTCGTCGCGGATCAGGTCGAAGACCAGCGGCTTGGCCTGCCCCTCGCGCACCACCGTCACCTGCACGTGCGTTCCCTTGGGGCCCTTCAGCGCCTTGGCCACCTGGTCAGAGGTCATGCCGTCGGCCGACTTGCCGTCGATGGCCGAGATTACGTCGCCGGGCCTGAGGCCGGCACGGAACGACGGCGTATTTTCATAAGGGGTGATCACCAGCACCTTGTTGCCCTGCTGCTGGATCACCATGCCCACACCGTAGTAGCGCCCGCGCGGGTCCTCGCGCATGCGGGCGTAAGCCTTGGGATCGTAGAAGTTGGAGTGCGGATCGAGCACGCGCAGCATGCCCGGAATGGCCCCGTCGTAGATCGCCGTGTCGGCCTTGTCGCCCGTGATGGGCTCGGCATAGTTCTGCTCAACCAGCGCGTAGAT
>JBATYG010000353.1:0-4851 GCA_049673945.1 Occallatibacter sp. | reverse complement strand
TCTCCAGCCAGGCGCGCGGAGCCATGCGCTGCAGAATGGAGATGCCGCCGGTTTTGGTGCGCGTGTGCCAGTGCTCAACGGTGCGCCCGGTGTTGAGGATCAAAGGGAACTCCGGATGCGGCTGCTCCGGAAACGGAGCCCATTGGGTAGGCAGAAGGCGGGCCCGCCCATCCTCTGTTTGAAATTGGCCGTCCGCATAGAGCCTGCGCGTTGCAGATGGCTCCGCGGACGCCTCCGCAGGAAATGGCCACTGGATTCCGCCGTTTGTCTCCAGCGCGGTGTAGGTCATGCCGGAGTAGTCGCATAGCCTTCCCGCAGAAACGCGACGCCATTCATCGAAAGCATCTGCCGGGCCTCGCCAGCCCGGAAATATATCTTCACGGCAACCGAGGCGCTCGGCCACTGCGAGAAAGATGTCGAAATCGCTTCGTGCTTCGCCCGGAGGATGCACTGCGACGTTAACCTTGCTCACGCGCCGCTCGGAGTTGGTGTAGGTTCCTTCTTTTTCTCCCCAGATGGCAGCCGGCAACACCAGGTCCGCCAACTCGGTTGTCGGAGTGGGATGGAAACCATCCTGCACCACCAGAAAGTCCAGATTGCCCAGGCCCTGCTTGAGCACGTCGATGTTCGGAAAGGAGACCAGCGGGTTGGTCCCGATGATCCAGAGCGCACGAATCTTTCTGGCCACAGCAGCTTCGATGATGTCGGGATACGCGAGACCGCGTTTTCCGGGAATGCGATCGATCGGCAGGTTCCAGAGCCGTGCGAGTTCCTGCCGATCTTCATCCGACTCAAACTTGCGATAACCGGGAAGCGAAGAAGAGAAGCCGACCTCGCGCGTGCCCATGGCGTTACATTGTCCGGTAATGGAGAAAGGCGAGGCGCCTGCGCGTCCGATGTTGCCAGTGACGAGCGCGAGGTTATTGATGGCGTTCACTGTCTCGGTTCCCTTGGTGCTGTGGTTGACGCCCATCGTCCAGCCAACGAACCCGGCCCTGGCATTACCGTAGAGCAACGCAGTCTTGCGGATCAGCTCCGGAGAAAGGCCGGTGATGCTCGCGGCGTATTCGGCGGTGTAGGGCTCGAGAGAAATGCAGAGTTCCTCGAAGCCGCTGGTATGTTTCTCCACATAGTCCTTGTCGTAGAGCTCCTCATCGATCACGATGCGCAGCATGGCGTTAATGAGGGCGAGATCGGATCGCGGCTTCAGCGGCAGGTAGACGTCGGCCATCATTGCGGTCTTGGTGACGCGCGGATCGGCAACGATCAGGGTCTTGGCTGTATTGGCTTCCAGGCGCATGCAGAGGATGGGATGATTCTCCGCAATGTTGGCGCCGATCAGCAGAATCACATCGGCCCTCTCCAGATCCTCATACGCGCCGGGAGGACCATCGCTGCCCAGTGAGCGCTTGTAACCGGCAACCGCAGTGGACATGCAGAGGGTGGTATTGCCGTCGTAGTTGTTGGTGCCGAATCCCAACTGCACTAGCTTGCCAAGCGCATAGAACTCTTCGGTCACCAGCTGGCCGGTGCTGATAACGCCCAGCGATTCCGGACCATACTTTCGCTGCACCTCACAGAATCGCTCCACAAGTGTATCGATCGCTTCGTTCCAGCCAATACGAGTGAACTGGCCATTTTTGCGCAACAGCGGATGCCTGGCGCGGTCTTCAGCCTCGATTGCATAATGTTCGGCCAGGCCTTTGGGGCAGAGTTTGCCAAGGTTCACGGGGTGATCGGGGTTGCCGCGCACGCTCACCACTTTGCCGGCGCGCACGCCCAGTTGCATTCCGCAGCCGACGGAGCAATATCCGCACGTGCTGTTCACCCAATGTTCAGCGTGCTTGCGCGCTGCACTGAATCCCAGCACCGGATCTTCACCGTACGCATACTCTTCCGAACGAATGTCGAGGCCGCTCTTCCGCGCCAGCCATTCGACAAGACTCATGCGGCCTCCGCGGAGAGATACTCGGTGGCTATGTTGGTGGGAACCACGCTGACGAAGAACAAATAGCGGCTCACGAACTCACCGGCTATGAGCACCGGAGCAACGGCGACCGCCGTCCCACGTGAGTCTGCAAAGGCCAGCATCAACAACCCCGCGCTTAACAGCAGGAAACGCAGCAGAAGATGGTTGGCGAGCACCGTGAAGAGAAGTGAGAAGGCACCGCGCCGCTCGTAGATCCTCGATCTGGCCAGCCAGATGAACTTGACTCCAGCAGCCAGTAAAGTGGCAAGACCGGCGCAGAGCGTGGCCGCGTGCGTCGCGACAGAAGCACCGGTCAAAATATTCGCGACAGCGGAGCCCAGCAGAACGGCCGTCAAGCTGAACTCCAGGACGGTGAAGGAAGAATTCCACGCAGGGCGTCCCGGCACCATATAGAGGCGCGCGCTTGCGCCCACACCACAAACTCCAAACACTATGGTCAGGCCGCCAAGGAACATCGTTCCCGGAAGGCGCATCCACAATGCCGCGGAGTAAGCAGCAGCCGATCCGGCAAATAAGGTGAAGAGCAACACCTCCCGGCTGAGCCAGGAGCGACGCCACATCTTGAGAGCGCGTGCAGCATGAATGGGCCGGCCGAGATGGAGTGTGGACGCAGCAAGGGCAACTGTTGCCACGACCAGCGCAACCAGTGCGGCAGCGCGATGGGCACGAGCGCTGAAAACATCCAGCAGCCAGATGGCAGTGAATGCGCCAACGGAGAGTTGCGTGAGCACCGTCATCACGACCAACGGCCAGTGAGGATGTTCCGGGCGCAACCGGTCGAGATCTACTTTGCGCACATCGCGGGGCATGCGGCCGGGAAGCGTGATGCGCGTCGTCGAAAGGCTATCGTCGGCAGACGGCATCCCCGGCGAGTTGGCGTGCGCGCGATATTCCTCGCGCCACTCGGCAACGCGGACAGTTTCAATGCGAATGGCGCCCTCGGGGCAGGCCGAAGCGCAAGCTGGATTTTGTCCCTGTGTCAGCCTCCCGTAGCACATGTCGCATTTGCCCACTACGCCGCGCTCGGGGTTGTACTGCGGCACGCCATAGGAGCAATTCCAGGTGCAGTACTGGCAGCCGATGCAGATGTCGGCGCTGTGACGCACGATTCCCGTGGGGCCATCTTTGGTGTAGGCATCGACCGGGCATCCGGTCATGCAAGTGGGCTCAAGACAGTGGTTACAGCCCATCGAAAGATAGTGGCGGAGAGTGTCCGGATAAATGCCACCTTCAATTTCTCCCACGCGCCGCCAGAGAATATCGGCGGGATTGCCATTTTGCTCGTTGCAGGCCACTACGCAGCACTTGCATCCGATGCACTTGGTCATGTCGAAGTGGAAACGGTATTGCTCGCCGGGCCCGGGCGGAGACGGCAAAGCCGCGCCGGAGCCGATGCCGCACAAGGAAGCCACCACTTCGCCGGTCGCATTCGCCGCGGTGGTCAGGAGGAAGGCATCGTCGCCTGCCTGAGCTCGTTCCAGTAGGGGCAGTTCCATGCACAGCTCCATCGATTCGCGTTGGCGCCTATAGTGCTGAGGCTCTCCGGTGCCCGGATACGCATCCGCTTGGCCAAAGAGCAGATGAGTGCAGGCGCAAGAACCCGTGTAGATTTGTGATGTTGATTTGTGGCGGCTAGGCCAGAGCTGGCTCGTCGGGGAGCCCACTGGAAATCACTCCACCCTGGGAAAGCTACCGGCGCTCGGAGCCGGTAAACGGCGAATGGCGCATGGCGCATCTCTAATGCGCAACTCCGCTGGGAGCAATTGCCTCGATCATAGGGTGAATTCGCATGCAGCGCAAGCGGAATGTCGCGATCGCGCGAGATGCATTCCTCTTTGGAGGGACTTCTCGAATCCTTATCCGTTCTTTATTGAATTGTCGCTAGACTGGATATTGGTTAGGCGGTGAAGTGTGCTCAATTGCCTTCGATGCCATGATGTACCGGGAGGCAACGGAATGACCGAAATTCCCGCGACGAACGCCATGCCGCTCTCTCCCGCCTTAAGATAGCCTCAGTGATGCGCGAAGTGCGATGTGCATTTACGCCTCCGTGCACTTAAACCTGCGCCGCGCTACAAGAGTGCTGCCGGCGCAACGATCCCTGAGTTGCTTTGCAATTCGGACTGCGGAGAAGCCACATGTCAGCGGCGAATTTCGACGGCTTGCGAGTTCTATCCCTTGAATCGCGCCGCTCGGTTGAAGTGGCAAAGCTTATCCGCACCTATGGCGGTGAGCCGCTCACTGCTCCTGCCATGCGCGAGATTTCTCTTGAATCAAATGAGCCGGTCTTCGAATTTGTAGAGGCTTTGATGCACGGCGCGTTCGACCTGGTGATCTTCACCACCGGCGTGGGCGTTCGCGCTCTGGTGAAAATTGCCGCCGAGCATTACGACCGCGAGACGTTTCTTGCAGCTCTTCGTTCGATCAAGATTGCGGCCCGTGGACCCAAGTCATCGAGCGCACTCCGCGAGCTCCAGATTCCAATCACCGTCGTCGCGCCGGAGCCGTTCACCTGGCGCTCCCTGATGTCTGCATTAGAGGCCACGCTCGGTACCTCTCTCGAGGGCATGAAGATCGCAGTGCAGGAATACGGTACGTCGAACCCCGAGCTGCTGACAGCGCTTGCCGAAAAAAGCGTTTCGATTACCCGGCTCCTGGTCTATCAGTGGGCCTTGCCCGAAGACCTTCAACCGCTGCGCGAGGCTGTGCTGGCTCTGGCTCACGGCCATGTGGATGTCGTCCTCTTCATGAACGCCGGGCAGGTCGCGCATCTGTTTCTCATCGCGGAAAGAATGGGCTACTCTGAAGCACTTTACGAGGGATTCCGTTCCACGGTGATCGCGTCGATTGGGCCGAGCACG
>JBATYG010000352.1:0-2497 GCA_049673945.1 Occallatibacter sp. | reverse complement strand
GATACCGTCCCCGACTCGATCTTCGACAGATCCAGAATGTCGCTGATCAAATTGAGCAGGTCGGTGCCCGCCGCATGGATGGTGCGCGCAAATTCCACCTGCCTCTCCGTCAGGCTTCTGTCAGGATTATCAGCGAGTTGCTGACCCAGAACCAGAATGCTGTTCAGCGGCGTGCGCAGCTCATGCGACATGTTCGCAAGGAACTCGGACTTGTACTTCGAGGTGAGAGCCAGCTCCCGTGCCTTTTCTTCAAGCGCGCGGCGGGCCTGTTCGATCTCCTGGTTCTTCCGTTCAACCTCATAATTCTGTTCGGCAAGCTCTTGCGCTTTTTGCGCAAGCTGCTCGTTTGTCTGCTGTAGCTCCTTCTGCTGCTTCTGCAATTCGGTAGCCAGTTGCTGTGACTGCTTCAGCAGGCCCTCGGTCTGCATCGTGGCTTCAATCGAATTGAACACGATCCCGATGCTGGCTGTCAGTTGTTCAAGGAAGGCCAGGTGCGACGCGGTAAATGTGCTCAGGCTCGCCAGTTCGATTACCGCTTTCACCCTGTCCTCAAAGAGCAGAGGCAGCACAATCACGTTCTTGGGAACAGCTGTAAAAAGTCCGGAGCGAATCGGAGCGGTTTTCTTCGGTAGCTCGGTGATAAGCATCCGCCGCTTTTCCGCGGCACACTGGCCAATCAGTCCTTCGCCGATACGCACTACCTTGGCGTAGCCTTCAGGCGTGTCGGCATAGCTCGAAAGCAGGACGAGGTTTCCGTCGGCCGCCGTCGATTCGATCTCCATCTGGTAGATAACGCCCTGTTGCGCGCCGACCAGGGGCGCGAGTTCGGAAAGTAGCGTTCTGCCCACAGTGGAGAGGTCGCGCTGCCCCTGCAGCATGCCTGTGAAGCGCGCAAGGTTTGTTTTGAGCCAGTCCTGCTCTGTGTTTCGGTCCGTCGTAAGCCGAAGGTTATTAATCATCGTGTTGATGTTGTCCTTGAGCTCAGCAACTTCGCCGCGTGCTTCCACCTGGATGGATCGCGTGAGATCGCCTGTCGTCACCGCCGTCGCAACCTCGGCGATCGCGCGGACCTGGTTGGTCAGGTTATCGGCAAGCAGGTTTACATTGCCGGTAAGGTCCTTCCAGGTGCCGGCGGCGCCGGGCACGTTTGCCTGGCCGCCCAAGCGACCCTCCACGCCAACTTCGCGCGCGACCGTCGTTACCTGGTCGGCGAAGGTAGCCAGCGTATGAGTCATGTTGTTGATGGTTTCGGCCAGAGCCGCAACCTCGCCCTTGGCGTTAACGGTGAGCTTCTGCGTCAGCGCGCCGTTGGCAACCGCCGTGACAACCTTGACGATGCCGCGCACCTGCTCCGTTAGATTCGTGGCCATCACGTTGACGTTGTCGGTAAGATCCTTCCAGGTTCCGGCGACGTCCGGCACTTCAGCCTGGCCGCCGAGCTTGCCTTCCGTTCCCACTTCACGCGCCACGCGCGTCACCTCAGCGGCGAAGGCGTTGAGCTGGTCAACCATCGTGTTGATGGTCTCTTTCAGCAGCAGAATCTCGCCCTTCACATCGACCGTGATCTTGCGAGAAAGATCGCCGCGCGCCACCGCGGTTGTCACTTCGGCAATGTTGCGCACCTGCGCGGTGAGGTTGCCGGCCATCGAATTCACCGAGTCGGTGAGGTCCTTCCATGTCCCAGCCACACCGGGCACGTTGGCCTGCCCGCCAAGGCGGCCTTCGGTGCCCACCTCGCGGGCTACGCGGGTTACTTCGCCGGCGAACCGATTCAGCTGGTCCACCATCGTGTTGATGGTTTCCTTCAGCAGAAGAATTTCGCCGCTGACATTGACCGTGATTTTCTTTGATAGATCGCCCGTGGCGATTGCCGTGGAAACCTCGGCGATATTGCGCACCTGGCCCGTGAGGTTGCTGGCCATCGAGTTCACTGAGTCGGTCAGGTCCTTCCATGTGCCGGCAACCCCCGGGACCTGGGCCTGCCCGCCGAGCTTGCCATCCGTTCCCACTTCACGCGCAACGCGCGTCACTTCGCCGGCGAAGGCATTGAGCTGGTCAACCATCGTGTTGATCGTGTCTTTCAACTCGAGGATTTCGCCCTTCACATCGACCGCGATCTTGCGGGAAAGATCGCCGCGCGCGACGGCCGTCGCCACTTCGGCAATGTTGCGCACCTGGCCGGTGAGGTTGCTGGCCATGAAATTCACGTTGTCGGTCAGGTCTTTCCACGTGCCGGCCACGCCTGAAACCTGAGCCTGGCCGCCGAGTTTGCCGTCTGTTCCCACTTCACGAGCCACGCGCGTCACTTCGCCGGCAAAGGCGTTGAGCTGGTCCACCATCGTGTTGATCGTGTTTTTCAGCTCAAGAATCTCACCCTTCACGTCGACGGTGATTTTGCGCGAGAGGTCGCCGCGCGCCACCGCAGTTGTCACTTCTGCAATGTTACGCACCTGCGCGGTGAGGTTGCCGGCCATCGAATTCACCGAGTCGGTCAGGT
>JBATYG010000351.1:0-2629 GCA_049673945.1 Occallatibacter sp. | reverse complement strand
TGGGGATTGCACCGGGGAAATTGCGGCCGAAACTTTCTCTCATTGCGCACGAGGACTTTTCCTACCCTGCCGTGCTGCGGCGTGCCGTTCTGGCGGCAATGAATGCGGAGCGCACGTCAACAGCCGAGCTTGGCCGGCTCAACTGGCGCCTTGGACTTGCCTATGCCGAGGCCATAGAGGCGACGCTCAAGCGTCACCGCGTCAAAGTCGACCTCGTCGGGTGTCATGGGCAGACGCTCTACCACCAGGCGCGGCCAGCCTCCTACGCTGGGCGCAGGTTCTCCTGCACGTGGCAGGCAGGTGAGGCAGCGGCGATTGCTGCTGCGGTCCATCTGCCGGTGGTGTCAAATTTTCGTCCGGCAGATATGCTTGCCGGCGGCCAGGGCGCTCCACTCGTGTCGCTGCTTGATTACGTTCTTTTTGCCCACCCGCAAAAGGGGCGAGTGCTGCAGAATATTGGTGGCATTGCGAACCTCACGGCAATTCCAGCAGCCGCAAACGCAAATGCGGCGATGGCCTTCGACACCGGACCAGGCAATATGATCATCGACGCGCTTGCGGCCATCTGCTTCAACAAGGCCTATGACCGCAATGGCTCGATCGCCGCGCGCGGTTCGGTGCTGGAGCCGGTTCTTCAGCGCGCCATGCGCGAGGCCTACTTCCACATCAAGCCGCCGCGCACGGCTGGCCGCGAGCAGTTTGGCCGCGCCTACGCGTTGAAGTTTCTTGCTCAATGCCGCAGGCACAGCACGAAGCCGGAAGATGCGCTCGCCACGGCAACCGCGTTGACGGCCGAGACCATCGCCACCAGTTACCACCGCTTTGTCGCGCCGAAGATGAAGCACGCGCCGGTCGACTACATTGTTTCCGGCGGCGGTGCGCGCAATGCAACGCTCATGGCTATGCTCGCTAACAAATTGGAGCCGATGGGTTGCGAGCTCGCCGTGAGCGAAGACTTTGGATTGCCCACCGAAGCAAAGGAGGCCGCTGCCTTTGCGCTGCTGGCGTGGCAAACCTGGCATCGCTTGCCGGGCAACGTACGCAGTGCAACCGGAGCGAAGCAATCCGTGATCCTCGGCCAGGTGACATATGCGCCGTAGGCTGGCTGCTCTAACCGCGCTGCTTCTTCTTGCCGGCTGCCACGCGGCGCCACGCGATCCGCGCGCGCTGGTCTTTCTCATAGAGAGCAGCCCCACCAATCTTGACCCGCGCGTCGGCACAGACGGGCAATCGGAACACATCGACGAGCTGATCTTCGACGGACTGGTCACGAAGGACGCGAGCTTCCGCTTTACGCCCGCGCTCGCGCAAAGCTGGGATCAGCCCGATCCCACAACTTACGTTTTTCACCTGCGCAGCGGCGTGCATTTCCACGATGGCCGCCCCCTGACCGCGCACGATGTCGTCTGGACGATCGACTCGATGCGGTCTGGCGCAGTCATCACACCGAAAGCCAGCACGTACGCCGCAATTCAGAGTGTGGAGGCGCCCGATCCTCTTACGGTTGTGATTCACCTCAAGCATCCTGACAATTTTCTGCTAACCAATCTTTCCACCGGCGCAATGGGAATTGTGCCCGAAGGCAGCGGACGCGAGTTCTGGCGGCATCCGGTCGGCACAGGGCCTTTCCGCTTCGTGAGCCAGCAGATCGATCAGGATGTGGTGATCGAGCGCAACCCGCAGAGCTGGAGCGTGCAGCCGAAGATCGAACGGGTGCGTTTTCGCGTCATTCCCGACCCCATTACCGAAGCCCTGGAACTGGAAAAGGGCGCGGGAGATCTCGCAATCAATTCCCTGCCCATGGATGCGTTGGCGACGCTTGCTACGCGGCCTGATCTTGAAATCACTAAGGTGGGCGGAACGCAGATTCAATACCTCTCCTTCAATCTCCGCGACCCGATCCTGAGCGACGTGCGCGTGCGCCAGGCGATTGCCTTCGCCATCAATCGAAAGCTGATTATCGACACGCTGCTACGCGGGCATGCGAGGACCGCGGTGAGCCTGCTCCCGATCAGCCATTGGGCGTGGACGGGAGACGTCGCGCGCTACGACTACAATCCGCAACGCGCTGAACTGCTCCTTGACGCGGCCGGTCATCCCCGTGGCGACGGCGGCGTGCGCTTCCACATCACAATGAAGACCAGCACCGATGAAGACACGCGGCTGCTGGCGGCGGTACTGCAGCAGCAACTTGCCAAGGTGGGCATCGCGCTCGATCTGCGCAGCTATGAGTTTGCGACCTTCTATTCCGATGTGACGCGCGGAGCCTTCCAGCTTTATTCGCTGCGTTGGATCGGCGGCAACGAGCAGCCGGACATCTTCAGCTACGCGTTTTCAACGGCGCGCTTCTCGCCTAAGGGCGCCAACCGCGGCCACTACTCCAACCCAAAACTCGACGCACTACTCGATGATGCGGCAATGACCGGCGACAACGCCAGGCGCCGCACCGATTATGTTGAGGCCCAGCAGATTCTGGCGCGCGATTTGCCCGCAATCAACCTTTGGTACAAGGACACGATTGTTGTACACAATCATCGCGTTACTCATGTTGTTCCTACCCCGTCTGGGAGTTTTACATTTCTTAACACTGCCGAGCTCGCGCCGTGAATTTAGAAAGCTCCGCAACTCT
>JBATYG010000350.1:0-5340 GCA_049673945.1 Occallatibacter sp. | reverse complement strand
TTTTTCGAATCCCCGATTCGGTGAGTCCAAGCTGACGATTATGTAGAATCAACAAGCTGGCGGATGGACACCCCCGACCTCATAATTTTGACCGCTCCCCGGATGCCCCGCAATGAAAAAGGGATTTACCGCCCATTCCACTTGTAATAGTGCCCAAGGTTACGTTACCTGGCGATTGGTTACCAACTGGTCATTGCGACCGATCCGGACAGACCTAGGCTCGTGCCCGGGCATTGAAACACGGTAGACTTGCCAACACGATCTTGGGACGGATGGATGCCTCGCTCACGGCAGAAACAGAACTTATTCAACGGCAGGGATTACTCGTGGATGCAGTTCAATCGACGCGTCCTCGAAGAAGCCCAGGACCCCCTGAATCCCCTGCTCGAACGCGTCAAGTTCCTCGCCATCACCGCTTCCAACCTTGACGAGTACGTCGAGATCCGTCAGGCCGGTCTCATGCAGCGCATCGAAGACGGCTATGGCGAGCCCGGGTACGACGGTTTTCGCCCCGATGAATCCCTTGCGTCTCTCTCGACCGAAATCCACAGTTTCGTCGCCGCGCAATACCAATGCTGGAACGATCAGCTACTTCCAGCGCTGCGCAACCAGAACGTAAGGCTCCTCGAGTGGAGCGAGCTCGACGAGCGCGCACACGCCTTCGCCCAGCGCTACTTTCAGCGCGAAGTCGACCCCCTGCTCACCCCCATTGCGATCGATCCGGCCCATCCGTTTCCGCGCGTACTCAACAGGGCCCTCTGCCTGGCGCTTCTGCTCAAGAGAAAGCGCAAAAGCTCGGGCCCCCAGGTTCTCGGAGTCGTCACCGTCCCGCGTGCCCTGCCGCGTTTCGTTCGCCTGCCCTCCGAGGAAGGCGTCTACGATTACATCCTGCTCCAGGACCTCATCGCCCAGAACCTCGGCGGCATGTACCGCGGTTACGAGGTACTGGCGCGAACTGCCTTCCGAGTAACACGCAATTCAAACCTTTACTTCGAAGAAGAAGAAGCCCGGTCTCTTCTCGAAACCATCCGCGTGGAACTGCACAATCGCCGCAAGGGCGACGCGGTGCGCCTCGAAATCGAGACTGGCGCCGATCCTGAAATCGTTGAACGCCTCCGCGTGAATTTTGAGCTCGAAGAGGACCATGTCTTTCGCACCGATGGTCCGGTCAACCTTTCGCGACTCATCTTCTTCTATAGCGACGTGCAGCGGAATGACCTCAAGTTCCCCACCTTCACGCCCAGGCCGCGTATCCTCAGCCGCAACTCAGCCACCATCTTCGACGAGCTGCGGCATCACGACATCCTGCTCCACCATCCCTTCGATTCCTACGATCCCGTCGTTGAATTCGTTGAGCACGGAGCACTCGATCCGGCCGTCGTCACCATCAAGCAGACCCTCTACCGCACCAGCCAGGACTCGCCCATGTTCCAGGCGCTGATCGAGGCTGCCGCAACAAAGGAAGTCACGCTCGTTGTTGAGCTGATGGCGCGCTTTGACGAAGCATCGAATATCCGTTGGGCTCGCAGCATGGAGGACGCCGGCGTGCAGGTATTTCATGGCGTCGTCGGCCTCAAGACTCATTGCAAGCTCGCGATGCTCGTCCGGCGCGACGAAGACGGCGTGACCCGACGCTACTGCCACCTCGGCACTGGAAACTACAATCCGATCACCGCGCGCTTCTACACCGACCTGAGCCTGCTCACCTGCGATCCGCAGATCACCGAGCGTGTGCACATGGTCTTCAACTACCTCACTGCGCACGCTGAAATGGACGACTATCGGCCTTTGCTCGTGGCTCCGCTCACCATGGCCGAAAGCTTCCTCGGCTTGATCCGTCGTGAGACCGAACACGCAAAGATGGGCCGGCCGGCGCAGATCGTCGCCAAGATGAATGCGCTGCTCGAGCCCAGCGTTATCGAGGCGCTCTATCAGGCATCCCAGGCCGGCGTTGAAATTGATCTCATCGTCCGCGGGCTCTCGATTCTGCGCCCCGGCGTGAAAGGCCTCTCCGAGCGCATTCGAGTTCGCTCGATTGTCGGCCGGTTCCTGGAGCACTCGCGAATCTTTCAGTTCGCCAATGGCGGCGACACCGAAATCTATCTCGGCTCTGCCGACTGGATGCCGCGCAATCTCTTCGAGCGCTGCGAGGTCGCGTTTCCGGTCCGCGATGCTGCCGCCAAAGCGCGCATCCAGAATGAAATTCTGCCCGCTTACCTGGCCGACACCGCCAAGGCACGCCTGCAGCAACCGGACGGCACTTATCTTTTTGTGTCAAAGCTCATGAAGGATGCTCCCGCTTTCTCCAGCCAGGACTTTCTCATGAAACTCGCCGAAGGCAAAACCGATCTCGACGCGATTCCGCAACCGGGAGCCGGCAAACACGCGTCGAAACTGACCGCAAAAAAGGCCGGCGCGGCCGACTGAGCTCTCCGCCAGTCAACCGCTCTCGCCGCCGCCCGCTCGATCACAATCTACAATTAGGAAGATGGCTTCTCCGCTGGCAAGTCCGCCAACACGCTTCCATCCGGATCTTCATTCAGAGGCGAGGCGGAGCCAGCAACGGGCCTATCTTCAACTGCCGGCGCCGCTGCGGCTATGGCATCTCGCCAGCCTCGATGCGCCCACCGTCGCCATCGCCTGGTCGCTTTGCTTCGCCCGGGCGGCAGACGTAAGCCTGCCCCTGTGGGTTCCTCTTCTTCTGGCGCTGGGCACCTGGGCCGTCTATATCGGCGACCGCCTGCTTGATGCGCGCCCCGCCGTGCGTTCCGGCAACCTCGACCATTTGCGCGAGCGCCATTATTTCCATTGGACCCATCGCCACAGCCTCATTTCGCTGGCGCTGCTCGCTGCGGCAACCTCGACGGCGATCATTTTCCTTCTCATGCCCGCCGGCATGCGCAAGCACAACTCCGTGCTGGCTGCGGCGGCGCTGGCTTACTTCTCCGGCATTCATTTCGCAGGCGAACCGCCTCGGCGGCTCGCGCCCGTGTTCTCGAAAGAGTTCCTCGTCGGCATCCTGTTCACTGCCGGCTGCGCCTTCCCTACGTTGTCGCGTATGCAGACGTTAAGCGATATTCCGCTCTTCGCCGTCGTCGCATTCTTCGCGCTTCTTGCGTGGCTCAACTGTTACGCCATCGATCGCTGGGAATCAGGGGGCCCCTCCGCAATCGCCTCGAGCGGTTCTGCTCTCGCTCTGGCCGGGTTGAGCCTCGGTCTGATCTGCCTGCGCGCGGCCAGCCTGCACACTGCTGCTCTGCTTGGCCTCGGTTCCCTGAGCGCGCTGCTCATCGTGCTTCTCGATGCCTTCCATGACCGCCTGACGCCGGTTACACTGCGCGCCGCGGCCGATCTCGTTCTGCTCACGCCGCTGCTTCTCCTCATCGGATGAAGCCGGCGCCGAACTTCGATCGCCTGGCCGGCTCGTATCGCTGGCTCGAAAAGCTCACTTTCGGCGATCTGCTGTGGACGTGCCGCTGCGCGCATCTTGACGCGATGCGCTCCGCGAGAACGGCACTCATTCTCGGGGATGGTGACGGCCGATTCACCGCCCGCCTGCTCGAAGTCAATCCCCTCGTAGAAATTGACGCCATCGATGCCAGCAGTGCGATGCTGCGCGCTCTTGCCGGCCGCGCGGGAGCACACCGCGAAAGGGTCCGCACGCATCTCGCCGACGCGCGTCTCTTCACGCCGCCCCTGCAGCACTACGATCTCGTCGTGACGCACTTCTTTCTTGATTGCCTCACGACGCAGGAGATCACCGCTCTCGCAACCCGCCTTCGCCAGCACCTCTCTTCCTCGTCTCGGTGGGTCATTTCGGACTTTGCAGTCCGGGATGGCTGGTTCGGCACCATTTTTGCCAGGCCACTCGTCACGGCCTTGTACCTGGCCTTTGCGATGCTTGCCCGCACGCGTGTTTTCCGGCTGCCAGACCGCCATTCCGCGCTGGCAACCGCCGGCTTCGTCCGTCAATCGACGGTGAGTTTCGCCTCAGGGCTGCTCTTCAGCGAAATCTGGGCAGAGAGCG
This sequence comes from Occallatibacter sp., assembly GCA_049673945.1. GTDB lineage: Bacteria > Acidobacteriota > Terriglobia > Terriglobales > Acidobacteriaceae > Telmatobacter. The sequence goes on along the minus strand of JBATYG010000350.1, from coordinate 1,313 downwards.
ACACGGAAGTGCGGGCTTAACCACGATTGCAACCAGGAATGCACGGGGTCGTTCGTGACGCGGCAATGCTATCTGCACGACGTGCTAGAATCATGGTTCGGAGCGATCCCACGCCCATTCCGACCTTCAGCGGCAATCCCCATGAACCTTTACCTGATGCGTCATGCCAACGCCGGAGTTCGACGCGACAACCCTGCGCTCGACACTAAACGCGGCCTCATCAGGGAAGGCAAGGATCAATGCATCCTGATGGCGCGCATGCTCGTCACATTGCGTGTCGAGGTAGATGTCATCGTCTCCAGTCCTCTCAAGCGCGCGTTGCAGACCGCGCAGTTTGTTGGCACCGAGATGGGCTACGACGCAAAGGTTGAGGTAAGCGCAGCCCTGGCCCCGGACGGCGACTTTGTTGGCTTTCAGAAGCTGATCGATAAATATGCAGACCGCAATGATGTGCTCATCGTCGGCCACAATCCCAATCTTTTCAAGTTTCTCGGCCGCCTGATCACGGGCAACGGCGGAGCCGGCATTCGCATGCGCAAAAGCGCCGTCGCGCGAGTCGACATGACCAAGCACCCGCCCCTGCTGCAGTGGCTGATCGATCCCCGCATGGCTCGCTGGATCTATGCGAGCGTTGCGAAAAGCTCCCGGCCGAAAACTTCGCGAAAATAGTTTGCCTCTTTGCGCAGCGACCACAGCTCGAGCTCTGCGCCGGTTCTACCTGGGCGCACGTCGAGATACACGCGCTTCGGATAGACCCGCGCCGCCACGCGCAGCACATCGCTGGCGCGATCCTGATTGAGCGCCACGGCGAGGCGCAGCAGCAGAACCGCCCTTTGCACATCCTTGTGCTGGTCCGTGGGAATATTGCGAAGTGCCCGATCGCCGGGCTGCGGGCGGCTCTTGCCGAGGTATCGCGCCAATGCCGACACAATGGTACGCTGCACCTGTGTGTAGCCGTAAATCTCAGAGCTGGAGATGATGTACTGCGTGTGCCGGTGATGCCCCTGGTGGTTCACAAACTTGCCCGTATCGCGCAATACCGCCGCGGCTGCCAGCCAGCTCTCATACTCCGGGGGCAGCCTGTGCAGGCTCTTAAGCTCGCGGTAAAGCTGCAGCACATGGCCGCGCACCGGCTCGGCCTGCCGCGGATCCACACCGTAGCGGCGCGCAGTGGCCACCACGCTCTGCCAGCGTTCCTGTTCCAGTTCCCGATGCGCAGCAGCGCGAGCGTCTTTCTCGGCCAGCATCTGCGTCAGGATCCCATCCCGCAAGCCAAGAGAAGAGTAGCGGTAGCCCGCGAGACCAAAGCTTTC
>JBATYG010000349.1:0-4129 GCA_049673945.1 Occallatibacter sp. | reverse complement strand
CGACTGCCCGCGCGGTGTTTGCCCGGTACAACTTTGGGGAGATTCGCACGCCGGTCTTCGAGGATACGGCGCTCTTTGCCCGCGGGGTGGGCGAAGAGACCGACATCGTGTCGAAGGAGATGTACACGTGGGAGGATCGGGCGCGTGCGCAGTCAGAGAAGACGCAATCCCTGACGCTGCGGCCGGAGAACACGGCGGGCGTGGTGCGCGCCTATATCGAGCACAAGCTGGGCGAGACCGGGCAACTGCAGAAGCTCTATTACATCGGGCCGCAGTTCCGGCGGGAGCGGCCGCAGAAAGGGCGCTACCGGCAGTTTTCGCAGATCGGGGCCGAGGTGATCGGGCCGCCTTCAGCGGGCAGCGAGAGCCCGCTGCGCGACGCGGAAGTGCTGGAGATGCTGGCGACGCTGCTGGACGAGCTGGGCATCGCGGGATGGAAGCTCGAGATCAACTCAGTGGGGTCGGCTGCGGATCGGGCGCGGTATAACGAGGTGCTTCGATCGGCACTGGTGCCGGTGGCCGGAAAGATGTGTATAGATTGCCAGCGGCGCGCAGTGACGAATCCTCTGCGCGTGCTGGACTGCAAGGTGCCGGAGGATCAGCCGATTATCGAGACGCTGCCGAAGATGGCCGATTCGCTGGATGACGCCTCGAAGGCGCATTTTGCCGAGGTGCTGAAGGCGCTGGATGCGGCGGGTGTCCCGTACACGCGGAACCACAGGCTGGTGCGGGGCCTCGACTACTACACGCGAACGACCTTTGAGTTTACCCACGATGGCCTCGGTGCGCAGAATGCGCTGCTGGGCGGTGGGCGCTATGACGGGCTGAGCGAGGCGATCGGCGGACCGAAGGCGCCGGGGATTGGCTTCGCGATGGGCGAAGACCGACTGGTCTTGACGCTACAGGCGCAGGAAACTGCGCAGGCGGAGAAGGTGGATGCGTATGTGGCTCCCCTGGGCGAAGGTATGAACGCGGCGGCGCTGGCGCTGGCGCGCGAGCTGCGGAGGGGCGGGCTGCGGGTGGAGCTGGGGGATGGGAGTTTTCGTCTCAAGAAGTCCTTCGAGGCCGCCGATAAGACCGCCAGGCGCATCGTCATCCTGGGCGAGGACGAACTTCAATCCGGTATCCTTACAGTGAAGGATTTCTCAACCGGCGTACAGACGAAGGTCGCGCGCGCCGAACTCGCGCGATTCCTGGCTGGATGAGCGCATCGGACACTCTGCACAACCGCCAGAACTTTGGGAACGAGAACGGCACGAAGTGCCTGGCCCGGACCTCGGGCGATAGGCGACAAAAGGATCTTTGTGGCACTGGATTTCTTAGGCACTCTTGAGCGGACACATCTTTGCGGCGATTTGCGCGCCGTCCACGCCGGCCAGCAGGTGGTGTTGATGGGCTGGGTCAACCGCAGGCGCGATCACGGCAACCTGATCTTTCTCGACGTGCGGGACCGCTCGGGCATAGCCCAGGTGGTGCTGGACAAGGAGCTGACGCCGGAGGGGCATCTGCGCGGCGAGCAGGTGCGGCCGGAGTACGTGGTGGCCGCGGTGGGCAAGGTCGCGCTGCGCGACAAGGATGCGATCAATCCCAAGATGCCGACGGGTGAAATCGAGATTGAGGCGACGGAGCTGCGGGTGCTGAACGACGCGAAGCTGGCGCCGTTTTCGCCGGCGGAAGAAGCGATCCAGAACGAGGAAGTGCGGCTGAAGTACCGGTATATCGACCTGCGGCGGGCGGAGATGCAGCGGAACTTCAGGCTGCGGCACGAGATTACGCGGGCGGTGCGGGAGAGCCTGAGCGGGCAGGGGTTCCTCGAGATCGAGACACCGATTCTGACTAAGTCGACGCCAGAGGGCGCGCGGGATTTCCTGGTGCCGAGCCGGGTGCATCCGGGCGAGTTTTATGCGCTGCCGCAGTCGCCGCAGATCTTTAAACAATTATTGATGGTGTCGGGCTTCGACCGGTACTTCCAGATTGCGCGGTGCTTTCGCGATGAAGACCAGCGCGCGGACCGGCAACTTGAGTTCACGCAGGTCGACCTGGAAATGAGCTTTCCGCGGCGTGAGCATGTGTTTGGCGTGGTGGAGAAGTTTTGCGCGGCGGCGTTTGCCGCGGCGGGAGTCACGCTGCCGACGCCGTTCCCGCGGATTACGTATGACGAGGCGATGCGGCAGTTTGGAACGGACAAGCCCGATTTGCGCTTGCCGAAGCTGACGGATGTGCGGCCGGCGTTTACGGATGAGGCCCTGAGTACGCTGCAAATCGACCCTGCGCTGCCGGTGGTGGCGCTGCGGATTCCGAATGTGGGCGAACTGAGCCGCAAGGAACGCGAGGACAACCATCCGCAGTTCGATACGAAGAAGGGCGCAAAGTTTATTGACGATTTCAAACGTCTGGCGAAGAGCTTTCCCGAGGCGGCGGCGAAGGTGCGCGAACTGACGGGCGCAGCGGAGGCTGACTTTGTCATCGTGGTGGCGGGGGACCCGGCGCACCACATCAAGGCGAGCGATACCAAGTTCGAAGGCCGACTGAGCGAGCGTGAGATCAACGTGTATGCCGCGGCGGGCAACTTCAGAACGGAGCTGGCGAAGAAATACGCGGACCGGCACAAGGCTTTCGAGGTTACGGACCAGGCAGTCCGGAATGCCGACCCGAAGAGCGGGAAGATGCTCGATGGGGGGGCGGCGTTTCATCCGATCTGGATTGTCGATTTTCCAATGTTCGAGTATCACCTGGAATCGGGGCGCTGGGTTCCGGCGCATCATCCGTTTACCGCTCCGTATGAAGCGGATATGGCGAACCTGACGAGCGACCCGGCGTCAGTGCGCGCGGATTGCTACGACCTGGCGATGAACGGGCTGGAGCTGGGGTCGGGATCGATTCGCATCCACCGCAAGGATGTGCAGCAGCAGATCTTCAAGTCGCTGGGGATCAGCGATGAGGAGGCGCGGCAGCGGTTTGGCTTCTTTCTCGATGCGCTGGAGTATGGCACGCCGCCTCATGGGGGCATAGCGCTGGGGCTGGATCGGATTGTGATGCTGCTGGCGGGCGCACCGAGCCTGCGCGAGGTGATCACGTTCCCGAAGACGGCAAAGGCGATCGATATTATGGCCGAAGCGCCGACAACGGTGAGCGAGCAGCAACTGAAGGAGCTGCACATCCGGCCGGTGCTGAAGGGATGAAGGCCAGGTTCCGGCTGCTGATCTGCAGCCGCTTACACTGAAAGCATCATGACCGCGAGCGGGTCTGGGTCAGGGAATGCTTATCGCGGCAGGCTTGCGCCGTCGCCGACGGGCTATCTCCACGTCGGCCATGCGCGGACTTTTTTGACCGCGCTTCAGCGCGCACGCCAGGCAGGCGGCACGCTCGTGATGCGCATGGAAGACCTCGATCCCGACCGCAGCCCGCGCTGATTACGCCCGCGCCGCGCTCGAAGATCTGCGCTGGCTTGGCATCGACTGGGACGAAGGCCCTGACATCGGCGGACCCTTCGCGCCTTATACGCAAAGTCAGCGCAGCGCAGCCTATCTCGACGCGTGGCGCAAACTTCTCCACGGCGGATTCATCTATCCTTGCCGCTGTTCCCGCAAAGATCTCGCCGCAGCCGTGAGCGCTCCGCACGAGAGCAACAATCCGGACCCGCCGAACCCGCTTGATGATGACGAGCCCGTCTATCCCGGAACATGCAGGGCGCTGCGCGCGGGAGACTTTCGGACGAGTCCAGAGGACGCCGCCGCCTGGCGCTTTCGCGTGCCCGACGGCGAAGCAGTCGAATTCACCGACCTCAACCTCGGCCCGCAGCGCTTCATTGCCGGCGTTGACTTCGGTGACTTCGTGGTGCAGCGCCGCGATGGAGTTCCCTCGTACCAGCTCGCCTGCGTCGCCGACGATGCCGCCATGCAGATCACTGAAGTTGTGCGCGGCGCGGATCTGCTCAAATCCACCGCGCGCCAGATTCTGCTCAACCGCGCGCTCGCGTTCGCCGATCCGCAATGGTTTCACTGCGAGCTTGTGACTGACAGCGAAGGCCGCCGCCTCGCCAAACGCAGTGACGCGCTCAGCATCCGCGCGTTGCGTGAGCGCGGTCTCACACCGCAGCAGGTTTTGTCAGAGAGTTGTTGAGTAGAAC
>JBATYG010000348.1:0-7346 GCA_049673945.1 Occallatibacter sp. | reverse complement strand
AGTGGCGCGAGGACTATAACCACCAACACCAGACGATTGTGATGCCGCCGGCGGGCTCGAGCGATCCCATCCTGGGGGACCTCATCCGGTTTGATGACTTCAACTATATGGCGCAGGTAGCGCGGCTCAATGCTGCCGTGCTGGCCACGCTGGCTGCCGCTCCCGGCGAACCGCGGAATGTGTCTATCGTGAACACAAAGCTTGAGAACGGCACCACGCTTCACTGGGAGGCTCCGCTGGCCGAGCCCGGCGCTCGCTATCAGCTTGTGTGGCGCGAAACGACGGCCCCGGAGTGGCAGCGGGTAAAGGAAGTTGACGCGGTTCCGGCGGGAACCCCGGTCAGCATTACGGTGCCGATCTCGAAAGACAACGTAATCTTCGGCGTGCGCGCCGTGGACGCCGCCGGGCACCGCGGGCTGGTCGTGGTTCCGTGACACCGCGAGCATGCACGGTTTAACCTGATTGCGATGCGAAGACTCGGCGCCAGTCCGCTTGCCTTTCCCAGCTTCCATGGCGCCACGCGGCTCCTGGTTCTGGTGAACCTTGCCACCTACTTTCTGCTGCTGATTCTTGAGGCCGCCAACGCGCGGCTCTTTGGCTGGGTCTTTCTTCACTTTGCTTTTGTGCCCCGGGGCTTTCTGCACGGGCTGTTGTGGCAGCCACTGACCTACAGCCTGGTGCAGGTCGGGTTGTTGAACACCCTCTTCGGCCTGCTGTCGCTGTGGTTCCTCGCCGGCTTCCTCGAAACCTTTCACGGCAGGGAATGGGTGCTGGGCCTCTATGCCGTGTCGGTGCTCGGCACCGCATTCGCAGCGCTCGCGATCTTCTTTGCCAGCAACGCCCTCAACCTCGCACTGCCGCAGTTTCCCCTCTACGGATCCTTCGGCGGCGTCTTCGGCATGCTCGTAGCCATCGGCATTCTCTATGGCGACACTGAGTTCATGCTTTTCCCGTTGCCGATCAACATCAAGGCGCGCTACATCGCCATCATCTATTCGCTCGTAGCGATCGCCATGCTTTTCGGCGAGATGCGCATGTACGCCTTCGCCCAGCTTGGCGGGGCCCTGCTCGGCTGGCTCTATGTCCGGCAGATGCCGCGGCGGGGTTTCGGCCACCTCTTCAGTGAGCGCTGGTATGGAATGCAGAACGGCTACTACCGCTGGAAGCGGCGCCGCGCGGCGCGAAAGTTCGAGGTCTATATGCGCTCCCAGGGACGCACCGTGCGTTTTGACGGGCAGGGCCGCCAGATCGACGACGATCACGAGGACCGCTCCCGCTGGAACTAAAGGCGCCTTGGCGCCGCCCTTCGAAACCGAGGGAAACCCTCCCACAAAAGTAATGGACATGCGGCGGCAATGGTCGGGATCGCGTTCAGCGATAACAAGAAAGGGCCAGCGCCCGCCCCAAAAGACGCATTGAGCCGCCAACCCCTCTCCCGCAGACTGGCTACAGCGAAGTCCTTTTGAAATCAGGGGCTGTAAACGCGTGCAGCCATCCGCCTTCGATCGACGTGGGGCATTCCTGCCCTCGGGTAAGACCCGATCCAAGGCTTGAGAGGTCGAAGTGAAAGCAACAACACGGATCTTTGCGGCTCTTCTCGTTACCCTCTCCGTGCTCGTTGCGCTCAACCTCGGCGCCTCGTGGGAGACGCGGAACGCGGGACTGCAGGGCAAAACGGCGCATGCGGGTGTGGTCACGGCCGGCGCGGTGTCGCCTGCAAAGACCGATGAGGTGCATCGCTGGCTACCGGTGATGCAGGGCTTGGCGCTGATTCTGTGCGGATCGCTGTGGGGCGTTGCTCTCTATATGCGCCGCAAGGCCGATCAGGCGGCGCGCGGACGGATTTCGGCGGAACTGGCGTTGGAGCTCCGCGTCGAAGAGCGTACCCGTGAGTTGCGGCAGGAGATTGAAGACCGGCGTCTGCTGGAGCATCTGAATCGCGGGCAGAAGCAGATCCTGGAGATGCTCGCCGCCCCCGGTGACCTGACGACCGAGGACATTCTGCGCTATCTTGCCGAGACCGTTGCATCGCGCAACCAGGGCTGGGAATGCGCGATTCACCTTTTTGACCGGCCTGGCCGAACACTCGCCTTTGTGGCTAGTTCAGAAGTGAACGCGCGCGTCAGGAATTACCTGCAGGAAATCAGCAAGGAATACGCGAATACCCCCGAGTGCCGGGCCTGCATCGCCGGCGCCGTAACCATCGTGGAGCACCTGACGGAGACAGGAGAGCCCTGGAGCGAACTGCTCGTGGCCAATGGAATCTTCTCCGCCTGCTCACTTCCCTTCTATTCCAACGGCACAGACAATCTGGCTGGAGCGCTGACGCTTTATGCGCGTTCCCGCAGCAAGCCAAATACCCGCGAGCTTGAGCTGGTGGAGAGCGCCGCACGGCTTGCGGGGCTGGTGATCGAGCACCGCAGAATTCACTCCGAGCTGGTCGACAGTGCGTATCGCGATGAGCTGACCGGCCTGCCCAATCGCCGCGCCGGCGAAGAAGCGATTGAGGCAGCAATCAAAGAGGCAAGCCGCAGAGGTGAGTCCGTGGCTGTCCTGTGGGTGGATGTGAATCGCTTCAAACGCATCAACGACCAATATGGCCATGAAACAGGAAATCAGGTGTTGCGCACGTTGGCCGAAAGGCTGCGGCGCAATCCGCTCGCCACGGGCACCGTCGCGCGCATGGGCGAGGATGAGTTCCTGGTGTTGATTCCCGGAACGGAAGACTCGCTGGATACCGTCGAGATTGCGCGGCGCTTCGGAAGCGCACTGAGTAAATTGGTATACGCGCGCCCGGCCAAAGTACCGGTCTCGGTAAGCATCGGCATCTGCGTTTATCCGCGGGATGGCGCAAACCCGGTTGAGCTCGAGCGGAATGCTGATTTTGCGCTGTATCGCGCCAAGGCGCTGGGCACTAACTACTGCGTCTTCTCCCCGGCGATGAGCGCCGAGGCAAACGAAACCCTGGAGATTGAAGAAGCGCTGGGTGTCGCTCTCGAGAAGAACTATCTGCGGCTCGTCTACCAGCCCCTCTACGCACAGAACGGCGACCTGACCGGCTTCGAGGCGCTGCTGCGCTTTCATCATCCGAAACTCGGCAATGTCTCGCCCGCGCGCTTTATTCCGGTAGCCGAAGAGACGCGGCTGATCGTGCCGATCGGCACCTGGGTGCTGCGCGAGGCATGCCGCCAACTGCGCGCCTGGATCGATGCAGGGCATCCCGCCGTGCGCATGGCCGTGAATATCTCCGCGCTGCAGTTTGCGCGCGATGACTTTGCCGACACAGTGGCAAGCATCATCACCGAGTACAAGGTTCCGCCGGAGCGGCTGGTGCTTGAGCTCACCGAGTCCGTAGTGATGGAAGACTACGACATCGTGGTAAGCCAGATGAATCTGCTGCGCCAGTGCGGCGTGCATATTGCAATGGACGACTTCGGCACCGGCTACTCGTCGCTCAGCTATATTCACCGCATTCCCGTGGACGTGCTGAAGATCGATCGCTCGTTTGTCGAGCGCCTTGCCGATCCGGAAGGCACGCGTCCGATTGTCGAAGCGGTAATCGCTATGGCGAAGCACCTGGGCATGACGGTGGTTGCCGAAGGCGTTGAGACCGCGGAGCAGCAGACCATCCTCGAGAATGCCGGCTGCCATGGATTTCAGGGATTTCTGTTCGCCCGGCCTCTGCAACCCGAAGATGCCGAAAACTGCCTCCTGGCCAGCCGCACGACACGCTTTGCAAATCCCTCGCGTCGTGATGGAGGCAACGTTGCCGTCGCCTAAGCGTTCAGGGCTGGTCTCGAGATTTTCTGTCGCCGAGCTTGGCGTGCTGATGCGCGACGGCCGGCACATCGGGCATGAGTGTTCCGCTATGTTCGCGCGCGGCGTCTCCTTCGGTCATCCTGCTGCCTGTGGTATTCGCCGCATGGGCCTGCTCGCCAGAAATGTCACGGTGCTTCGCGCCGCAGTTGTCGACGCGATCGTTGCGACAGCCTCGGGCGACTGAGCCCGGAGCCGCGCGGCACGATACAATCCTCTCTGGAATGACAACCAAAATCGCCTTTTTATTCCCGGGTCAAGGCTCCCAGGCTGTGGGTATGGGCCGGGAACTCGCAGAGCGCTTTCCCGCGGCAGCCAATACCTTTGCCGAGGCCGATGAAGCCTGCGGTTTCCCTCTTTCGCGCCTCTGCTTTAAAGGCCCCGAAGACGAACTGAAGCTGACCGAGAACACGCAGCCCGCCATCCTCGCGGTGAGCGTCGCAGTGCTGCGCGTACTTCGCGAACACGGCGTGAAGCCGGAGCTTGCCGGGGGCCACTCGCTGGGCGAGTGGTCGGCGCATGTGGCCGCTGGCACGCTGACTTTTGCCGATGCCCTTCGCGCCGTGAAAGCACGCGGTCGCGCGATGCAGCAGGCTGTTCCCGCGGGACAGGGCGCAATGGCCGCAGTGCTGCAACTCGATGCCGTCCAGGTGGCCGAGGCGTGCGCCGAGGCCGCAGCTGAAACCGGACAGGTCGTCGCGGCAGCCAATCTGAACTCGCCGGGACAGACAGTGATTTCCGGCTCGGTTTCGGCGGTCGAAAAGGCCGTTGCGCTGTGCAAAGCCAAAGGCGCGCGCCGCGCCGTCATGTTGCCCGTGAGCGCGCCCTTTCATTGCGCGCTGATGCAGCCGGCACAGGAAGAAGTTGCGCGTGTCCTCGCCGGGTTGCCGGTCAACGACCCGAAGATTTCCGTAGCTGCGAATGTCACGGGCAATCTGGTAACCACGGCCGGCGCCGCGCGCGATGCGCTCACCCGCCAGGTCACGGGCGCTGTGCGCTGGGTTGATTGCGTGCAGGCGCTGGTGGGCGCGGGAGCAACGGTCTTTGTCGAAGTGGGACCGGGCAAGGTGCTCACCGGCCTGATGAAGCAGATCGACTCCACGCAGAAGGCGCTGAACGTTGAAGACGCGGCGAGCCTGGAGAAGACACTCGCCGAGTTGCAGACGTTGTCAGCGTGAGCGCACTAGGGCCCCAGGTACAACTGCACCGGCGAGAAGCTTAGCGTATGCGCTGCGGGATCGTAGGCGAGAAAGAGCGTGTTGCTCTTGAGGCCATTCACGCGAATGCCCATGATCAGAACATTGCCTGAGATGCGTGCAGCAAGAATCTTGTGGCTCTTGATTGCGCCGTAGTCGTTGGCGGCGCTGGCTGGGCTCCAGTCCTGCTTAAAACGCTCAAACGGGTAGGCGCGGTGCTGCTCGGCATGCTGCTGCCAGTTAGGATCGTTCCCCCAGATCCCATATGCCTTCGCCATGTCGTTCTGCTCGACCGCATCGAGAAAGTGGTTGGCGGTCATGCGGCCGCGAAAATGCGTCCACCAGTTCCACGGCCAGTCCACAGGTCTGCCGGCGACAAACCAGCTGCCGATGAAAAGAACCACCAGAAGACCCACCGCACCCCAGAGAAGGGTTTGATTGCGGCGATCTCGGGCAGCATCAAAGGTAGGAGCATCGAGCAGCGTCATCGGATTTTTTCCTCGGATTCCTCAGATTCAAGGATACAGCCGCGTCAGGCGTCTTCGGCGATCAACTGGGTCGTGGGACCTGCGAAGTGTCTCCTCAGCTTAGACACCGCGATCATGCCGACTGTTCCCGGCACCGGCCTTCCCGCTCTCTGATGCCGGGTTACTCCTGCAGGGTATAGCTGTTGCGATCTTTCTCCCGCTGGCGCTCGAGGCCAAGCTCGATGAGCCGCGTAATCAGCTCGCGGTAGCTGACGCCCGTGGCCTCCCACAGCTTCGGATACATGCTGATCTGGGTGAAGCCCGGCATCGTGTTTACCTCGTTGAGGTAAATGCGCCGCTTGCCGTCCGGCTCCATGAGAAAGTCCACACGCGCCAGGCCGGCAAGATCACAGGCGCGAAAAGCGGCCACGGCCATCTCGCGAATGCGCTTGGTCTCCGTCCGCGTCAACCGGGCGGGAATCACGGGCACAGAACCCTCGGAGAGATACGTCGCCTCGTAGTCGTAGAACTCCTTCCCGGGAATGATTTCGCCCACAAGCGAGGCCCTGGGGTCATCGTTGCCAAGCACGGCAACTTCGAGTTCGCGAGCCCGGGATTTCTTGCCGCCGACACCCTGCTCCACAACGAGCTTGCGATCGTATTTTGCCGCGAGGTCAAGCGCCGGACCAAGCTCTTTGCGGTCATGCGCTTTGCTGATGCCAACGGAGGAACCGAGATTCGCCGGCTTGACGAAGAGAGGATAGCGCAACGCGGCTTCAATCTGCGCCACTGCCTTGCGCGGCGCCTTTTCCCATTGCGAACGCAGCAGCGACATGTGCTTCACAATCGGCAGGCCCGCCTGCGCAAACAGCCGCTTCATCGCGTCTTTGTCCATACCCGCGGCCGAGCCGAGAACCCCCGAGCCGACATAGGCAATACCTGCAAGTTCAAAAAGCCCCTGGATCGTGCCGTCTTCTCCAAACGTGCCGTGCAGAACGGGAAAGATAACATCGAGGGGCTTGCCGAGCGAGGCCTGCGGACCCGGCACAGGCACCATCAGCGTGGGCATGCCCTCATGCAGAAGCCTGGCGGCGGGCGTAGCCGCGGGATCGCCGGCGCGCAGAGGTCGGGCCGGCTGACTCCTGCCGCCCGCAAGCAGATTCTGCGCATCGCCGGCGGCAAGCCAGCGCCCTTCCTTGGTAATGCCGATCGGCACCACATCGAATTTGCTGCGATCGATTGCGTTCAGAATCGAGGCGGCCGAGAGCAACGAGACTTCATGCTCGCCGCTGCGCCCGCCAAAGAGAATGCCTACGCGAAGTTTCGCCATAAATAGTGATTCTAGTTGGGCACCTAACAGGTCTACTTAACTAAGCCGATAACCCTCGTGAGATTCAGGCGACAGATCCGCCGGTCGAACGTAGGAGAATGAAAAGCGAATTATTTAAAATCAAATGACAGATGCTGAAAGTTTGCGTGTCGATGATGACGGCCTTGTTTGCGGTGAGGTGGGGAGATGGGCGGAGACAAAATATCGCTTGATCGCACTGTACGACCAGCTTTTTGCCAACGGCATGAAGTACAAATGGGACCATCGAGTCTACATTGATTTGTACGCTGGTTCTGGCTACAGTCGAATTCGCGGCACCGAAATCCGTTTGATGGGCTCTCCGATCCTCGCTTTGAACGTGTCTAGTCCTTTCGATAAGTACATCTTCTGTGAAGAAAATCCGATTCTACGTTCTGCGCTGGAAATAAGAAGCAGGAGGATCGCCCCATCGGCAGATATCACATTTATCCCTGGAAGCTGCGATAGCGAGATCGATAAGATAGTCGATGCTATTCCAAAAGGGTCGAAGAGCAATAC
>JBATYG010000347.1:0-2538 GCA_049673945.1 Occallatibacter sp. | reverse complement strand
CGGTGCGGTGAGTCCGATGGCGGGCCTCGATATGGACCGCATTCGCGACGCAATCGAAGCCTATCGCTTGCAGAACCCCAGCCAGGGAGGCCAGGGCCAGCCGGGGCAGGGCGGAATCCTGATGCAGAGCGGCTCTGGCAGGCTTGGTGGAGACATCTTCATGGGGGGCGGTCCGGGCGGCCAGGGCGGCCCAGGTGGCTTTGGCGGACGGGGCGGCATGCGGAACTTCCGCAACTTCAATCCAGGCCAGCCGCACGGAGCCATCTTCTGGACGGGTAGCAACTCCGCTTTGAATGCCGAACCCTTCAGCCTGCGTGGACAAGAGCAGGAGCAGCCTGCATCGGGCAGCAATCGCTTCGGAATCACGTTCATGAGCGCGCCGTACATTCCGAAGCTGACCAAGCCCAGCGGAAAAGACACGGTCTTTCTTACGCTCTCCGGCGCGCGAACGTCGAGCCCATTTGATCAGTACGCCACGGTGCCCACGGATGCAGAGCGACTGGGGAATTTCTCGGCCTCCGGTCTGCCGCTGATCTACGATCCAAAGACTTTCCAGCAGTTCGTGTCGAACGGTACTGCGAACGTGATTCCAGCGGATCGCATCTCATCGCAGGCCCGGGCCCTGGTGGGATATTTTCCTGAGCCGAATCTGCCCGGCACCGTGCAGAATTATCATCTGCTGACAACGGAGCAGTCGAATACCACGCAGGCGGGAATACGGTACATGCGCGGGATCGGCTCGAATGCAACGCCGTTCGGCGCCTTCGGGCGGGGCGGGGGCGGCGGCGGAGGCGGTCGGCGAAGCCAGCAAACACAGGGTCTGCGGCAAAGCATTCATCTGAATTACAACTGGACCCATTCTGCTTCAGACAACGTGAACATCATTCCGGAACTGGGCGGCAAGACGGCGTCCGATTCCAACTCCTTGCAGGCTGGCTACACGCTGGGCTATCACAAGGTCACGAGCATCTTCAACGCGAGCTGGAACCGCAGCGATGGCCACACGACGAACTTCTTTACCAATGGGACCGATATCGCCACGCAGCTTGGAATCCTTGGGCCGGACGGAGGGCCGCTGAATGCGAGTCCGATCAACTACGGACTTCCGCAGGTGCAACTGAGCGATCTGGCGGGCTTGAACCAGCAACAGCCAAGCTTCTCACTCTCGCAAACCATCAGCATCTCCGAGACGCTGAGCTGGATTCACGGCAAGCACAATTTCCGTTTTGGCGGTGACTATCGCCGCGTGCACCACGATTTTCTCGCCGGGTCGAATGCAACGGGAAGTTTTGTTTTCTCAGGGCTCTTTACGCAGGACGCGAGCGGCGATCCTGATACGGGATCGGCGTTCGCGGACCTGTTGCTCGGGTATCCGCAGCAAACCACCATCGACTCCGCTGTGTCGAAAAGCTACCTGCGCGACAACGTGTATGACGCGTATGCGCTGGATGACTGGCGGCCGCTTCCCTATCTGACCTTGAATTATGGTCTCCGCTATGAGTTCTACGCGCCCTACACAGAAAAGTACGGGCGCCTGGCAAATATAGATACGAACCCCTCGGAAGCATTTAGCGGGCTGGCCCAGGTAACAGCGGGCGGAACAGGCGCATTCAGCGGCAAACTGCCTGACTCGCTCGTTTTTCCCTTCCACAAGGCGTTCGCCCCGCGAATAGGCCTCGCGCTGCGGCTGCCCAAACAGACGGTCGTTCGCGCCGGCTTCGGAATGAACTATACGGTGGGCCAGTATGCGAACTTCGCAACGAAGATGGCGCATGAGCCGCCGTTTGCCGACGAGCAGACGAACCAGGAGGCGACCGCTTCAGGCGCGCCCTCTTCGGCGTGCGCACGCGGCGCAACCGTGACCTGCCTGAGCTTGGCACAGGGCTTCCCCGCACCAAGCGAGCTCGGCAACTACTCGCTCGATCCGCATTACCCCATGCCGTACGTGGTTGCCTGGAACCTCGATGTGCAGAAGACCCTGCCGTGGGGCATTGTGATGAATCTCGGCTACAACGGGTCGAAAGGGAACCGCCTCGACATCATTACGGCGCCGCGCGCGCAGGCCGCCAGCCCGAATACGAATCCCGACAACGTGGTTTTCAACTATGAGCAGGCCGCCGGATTTTCAAAGTTTGGCGCCGCGACTTTCCGCGTGAACAAGCGAATGACGAAGGGCTTTGCCGTCGGGGCAAATTATCAGTACTCCCACCAGATCGACAACGCGGGCTCCGAGGGCACGAGCTCAAGCATCGATGCGCAGAATTGGCTGGATCTTAACGCTGAGGAGGGCAACAGCGGGCAGGATGTGCGGCACAGGGTGACGGGCACATACGTTTACGAACTACCTTTCGGGCAGGACAAGTTTTGGGCAACCACCGGCGTGGCTTCGCACATTCTTGAGGGCTTCTCAGTCTCGGGCAACTTTACCTTCGCAACCGGCACGCCGCTCAATCCCTACTACGCAGCGCAGATCGCCAGCGTGGCCTGTGGCACGGCGGGAACTCTGAGGCCGAACCTCGTGCCAGGTGAATCCGTCGC
>JBATYG010000346.1:0-7268 GCA_049673945.1 Occallatibacter sp. | reverse complement strand
CGGTCGAGGACGGCTGCGCGCATTTCATCGGCGGTGACGACTTTGACGAGCTCAACGTGCGACGGCGCGTGCAGAGCGGATGGGCCGCTGACGAGGACGACGCGCGCTCCGCGGCTTTGCGCGGCTTCAGCGAGGGCGTAACCCATTTTGCCGCTGGAGCGGTTGCCGAGGAAGCGGACGGGGTCGAGTGCTTCGCGGGTGCCACCAGCGGTGACGAGCACTACTTCTCCAGCGAGATCGTGACGGCGGCCGAGCGCGTTGAGCACGACGTCGGCGATTTCTTCGGGCTCGGCCATGCGGCCGGCGCCGACCATACCGCAGGCGAGATCACCGGTGCCGGGATCGATGACGCGGACGCCGCGCTCGCGGAGGATTGCGAGATTGGCCTGGGTCGCGGGGTGGTCCCACATATTGACGTTCATGGCAGGAGCGACAAGGACCGGCGCGCGGGTGGCGAGGCAGGTGGTGGTCAGGAAGTCGTCGGCGATGCCGTGCGCCAGTTTGGCGAGGATGTTGGCGGTTGCCGGGGCGATAACAAGTGCATCGGGCCAGAGGGCCTCGTCGATATGCTCGACCGATGAGTCGCGCGCGCCTTCGCCGGTATAAGCGTCGTCCCAGAGGCCGGCGACGACCTTGTGGCCGGTGAGCGCGGCAAAGGTAAGCGGCTGAACGAAGTGCGTGGCCGCCTCAGTCATGATGACACGGACTTCAATGGCCTGCCGCTGCAGAGCGCGGATGAGTTCCGCCGCCTTGTATGCGGCGATACCGCCCGAGACGCCAATCGTGACTTTCATGCATTGATTGTAAAACGGCCCGAATCACCGCGGACTGCCGCGTGGGAAGAGGCGCGAATTTATCCACAGCGCCCGCCTGCACCTTGCCCTGAACCCTGCATCCAAAGCCAGCAGGGGCCCCCCGCGAGAAAGCTTCGTTCGCCTCCAACCCAAGACCACACTGCAACCGCTCTCAATGGACCAAAAGGTCCGTACGTAGCACAAGTGCTTCCGACGGGACCGGCGCCAGTTGCGCCGCCAGAAGGGAGTCCCTCCTTGGGTTTGTATCCTGATTCGATTTCATCTCCAGGCCATCCGATTCTTTCGCCGCACGAGGACACCTTAACCAACAGAAGCGCTGCCATGTTTGAGTGGCTGAAGAAGCCGCTACTGGCCGCGGTTCTGCTTGTTGCGGCGTGGACGGGGTGGCGGCTCACGGCCCTGGACCGCACCGGCATTCCGGCACCGAGGCATGTCGACGAGTTCAGCTATCTACTCGGCGCGGACACCTTCGCCAGAGGCCGGCTGGCGAATTCCGCGCACCCACTGAGCGAATTCTTCGAATCGCCGCACATCCTGGTGCGGCCCGTCTATGCCTCGAAGTATCCGCCAGGTCAGGCAATGTTCCTGGCGCTGGGCGAACGGCTTGGCTCGCCCTTCTACGGGGTACTGATGGGCGATGCGCTGATGCTGTTCACGTTCTGCCTGATGCTCTTCGCATGGGTTCCTCCGCGATGGGCGCTGGCGGTGTCACTGACGATGTGTCTCTGCCTGCGGCCCTCGATGTACTGGACCAACTCGTATTGGGGCGGGTCGGTGGCAGCGAGCGGCGGCGCGCTGGTGCTGCTTGGCATAGCGCTCTATCGAAAGAGACAATCGCCGCTCTCCGGCGCAGTCTTCGCGATGGGCGTATTGCTGCTCTTCTGGACTCGCCCCTATGAGGGCGGAATTTTAACTCTCGCCGTGCTGATTGTTTTCGGGAAGGAGCTTTGGCGCACCCGCCGCGCCGGCGCCGTGCTGACGGCCGCCCTGTTGCTTGCCGTCGGCATGGCATGGACGGGCTACGACAACGTGGCGATCACGGGCAATGCTTTCCGCCTGCCCTACATGGAGTACATGGCCCAATACAATTACGCGCCAGAACTCTGGATTCTTCCAACCGTTCCGCTGCCACACTATACCCACGCGCGGCTGCTGGCCTACTGGGGGCCAACGGGGAGTGAAGCGGCGACGTATTTTTCCTACAGGCCGTGGTGGCACGGCATCGTGCAAGGCGTGGGGCTGGCAGTGACAAGCCTGCGACTGTGGCCCGCGCTCTTGCTGATTCTTTGCTTTCCGTTCGGGAAGCGCGAGCAGCTTTTTCGGAAGATGGCGTTCGTGGTGGGGGTTTGCCTGATCGCCCTGGCAGTGGAGCTGTTCCACTTCGAGCACTACTCCGCGCCGGCGTGGGCCGCCATCGCGATCCTTATGGCCGTGTGGGCAGAGCACGCATGGGACTTTCGCGCCAGAGGACTTCCGGTAGGGAAGGTGCTTGTGCTGCTTGCTCTGGGGTCGCCAGTGATTGACGCGCTCGTGATGCCACAGCTCGCGAAGCGAATTGAGCTGTTCCATTCACCTGCGAGCCTTGGGCCGTCGAACTGGGGAAACCAGCGCGAAGCACTGATCCGGCAGCTCTCAGCTCTCGATCACCGGCAACTGGTCATTGTCCGCTATCCCGCGCCGGGCTGGAACAACTATGAAGAATGGGTATACAACGATGCGGATATCGATGACCAGCGCGTAGTTTTTGCGCATGATCTTGGAGCAGTGGAAGATCGCGCCCTGCTCCGTTACTACCCTCAGCGCACGGCGTGGCTGTTGACGTTCGATCCGGTGACCGAGCGGGAGCAGGTCGAGCTCTATCCCCGAGGGCCCACGCAATAGCCTGCTGTGATCCCGCATGAGTTGACCGCAGGATTTTTCGGTCGAACGGGCTCTACGAGAGGATAGGAATGCCGCGATCTTCGATGAGCGGCTTCTGCAAGGGGACATCCTTTTTGACGTAGGAGATTTTGCCGGCGTCGATTTCATCCTGCGCGATGCGGCAGGCCTTGGTGGACCTGCTGGCGACGAGCGCCAATGAGCCGTTTTGCAACTGGCGGGCGCGGCGCGCGGCAACAAGAACCTTGCGGTAGTTCGAATCGAACTGGGTCTCAATCGTCATCGCTATCATCTCCAAAGGGGAGTTGTTGCTGGCCGGAGGCGCCGTTGATGCCGAATGCCTCCAGCACGGGGTTAAGCCGCTCCCGCGAGTTTGCAAGCAGGCAGGCTGCGGCGACTTCCAGCACCCTGCTGGACCGGTAGGCAATGGGCTCGCCATTGCGGTAGAAGCGCTCTGCGAGCACGATCGCCTCAAGCTGCGCGACCGTCCTGTCGAGGACGTCGTTGACCAAAATATAGCTGTAATCGCGATAATTCTCAATTTCCTTGCTGGCCTCGCTGAGGCGGCGGTAGAGCTCGGCCTCGTTGACCACGCCTTCAGCGCGGCTGCGGTTGCGGAGGCGGGTGCGAAGCACCTTGGGGTTGGGCGGCAGAACGAAGATACTGACGGCTTCGGGCATGGCCTTGCGCACCTGGGCCGCACCCTGCACATCGATATCGAGAAGCAGGTCGTGGCCAAGGCGGCGCGCCTCATCGAGAGACAGGCGCGAGGTGCCGTAGTAGTTGCCGAAGACCTCGGCATACTCGAGGAACATGCCGGAGTCGCGCATGCGCTCGAACTCGTCACGCGTGGTAAAGCAGTATTCGCGGCCGTTTTCCTCGGAGCCGCGCGGGGGACGGGTTGTCCAGGAGATGGAGAAGTCGACGCCGGTGACCTGCTTGCGCAGCTCGCTGACGAGCGTGCTCTTGCCGGAGCCCGATGGTGCGGAGATGATGAAGAGAATTCCTGCCACTGTTCTGTGATCCCTTTCGTGGTCTGGTGAATGCAGCGGTTATTCGACGTTCTGAATCTGTTCGCGGGCCTTCTCGATCTCGGCCTTCATGGCCAGACCAAGCTCGGTGATCCGGGTGCCTTTGCCGCCGATGCCGCCAGTCTTTGAAAGCAGCGTGTTGGCTTCGCGGTTCATTTCCTGCAGCAGGAAGTCGAGTTTCTTGCCGGCTTCACCGCCTGCGGCGAGCAGTTCGCGGAAGTGGCCGATGTGTGTGGTCATGCGGGCGAGCTCTTCGGAGATGTCGCTGCGGTCAACAAGCACGGCAACTTCCTCAAGAAGGCGTTGGCGGTTGAACTCATTGCCAGTGGCGGCGGTGAGGCGCTGGGTGAGCCGCTCCTGGTAGCGCTGCTCGACCTCGGGGCGCGCGGCGGCGACGCCGGCAGTGGCGTCGGCAAGCCTGTCGAGCGAGCCGAGCAGTATGCTTTCGAGCGAATCGCCTTCTCGCGCGCGCATGATCTTGAGCTCGTTGAGGAGGGGCCCGATGTGCTGCGTGACGCTCTCGGTGAGGACGGCGTTGTCGTCGTCTCCATTGCTGCGATTGTCACTCTGCAGGGCAGTGGGCATGCGGAGGATGGAGTTGAGATCGGGCTCGCCGAGAATGTTGAACTCGTCGCGCGCGGATTTGAAGGCCTCAAGATAGCCGGCGACGAGCTCGCGATTGTAGCCGGCCTTCTGCTGGGCAGAGCGATCGATGGAGAGCGAAAGCTCAACGTGTCCGCGAATGAGGTTTTCCTTGAGGACGCGGCGCAGCTCCATCTCAAGCGCGTCAAGGCCCTGGGGAAGACGCAACTGGAGGTCGAGGAAGCGATGATTCACGCTTTTGAGACTGAGCGTGTAAAGAAGCTGATCGTGCACGCGAACCTGGGTGCGGGCAAACCCTGTCATGGAAGAGATCGGCATTCGTGTTATTCCCCTGCCCTTGTGGAAAGCTCCTGTTCAAACAGCGGGTACTGCGCAAGCGGATCGAGCGCGGCGATCTCGGCGGGCGAATCGGGCGCGTCCATGAACTGCAACTGATAGAGCCGCTGATAGGTGGGCGAGGTGGTGAGCAGCTCCTCATGCGGTCCGAGGGCGGTGACACGTCCATCCTCAAGGACGGCGATGCGGTTGGCGCGGCGAACGGTGCCGAGGCGATGGGCGATGACGACGACGGTGCGGTTCTGCATGAGGTTGGCGAGTGCGGTTTGCACGAGCGATTCGCTTTCGGCATCAAGCGCCGAGGTGGCTTCGTCGAGGATGAGGATGGGCGAGTCCTTGAGCAGAGCGCGGGCAATGGCGATGCGCTGGCGTTCGCCGCCGGAGAGCCGAAAGCCTTTTTCGCCGATGACGGTCTCGTAGCCCTGGGGCATGCGCAGGATGAAGTCGTGCGCGAGGGCGTTGCGGGCAGCCTGCTCGACGACGTCCTGCGAGATGTCGGGCTGGCCGTAGGCAATGTTATTGCGCACGGTGTCGTTGAAGAGGATGGTTTCCTGCGTGACCTGGGCGACCTGGCGGCGCAGCGAGGCGAGGGTGAGTTCGCGGATGTCGTGGCCGTCAATCAGAATGCGGCCGGAGGTGACGTCGAAGAAGCGCGGAATGAGATTGACGAGGGTGGACTTGCCGGCGCCGCTGGGGCCGACGAGCGCGAGGACTTCGCCGGCGTTGACGGAGAGATCGACGTTGTGCAGGATCTGGTGCTCGCCTTCGTCAGTGGAGTACGAGAAGCCTACATCTTCCAGACGAATGGTCCTGCTAAAGCCTTTGAGCACCTGCGCGCGGGAATTCTCTTTCACGTCGTCGCGGGCGTCAAGAAAGTCGAAGATGGACGCCGAGGCGCCCATTGCCTGCTGAAAACTGTTATAGAAGGAAGCGAATTTGCGCACCGGATCGTAGAGCTTGAAGAGCGCAATGATGAAAGTAATGAAGACCTCGGCGGTCATGCGGCCGTGGTTGATCTCGTTGCGGCCGATCCAGAGGAGGAGCGCGATGGCGATGGAGCCGATGGTGTCCATGAGCGGCGAGCTGATGGACTGGATACGCACGCTGCGCAGGTTGGCGCGGAAGAGGCGCCGGGCAGCGGATTTGAAGCGGAGCAGCTCCCATATCTCGGTGCTGAAGGCCTTGACGATGCGATTGCCGGTGACGGTTTCGTGGAGGATGTTCTGGATTTCGGCGAGCTTGTCCTGCCCGGTGCGGGTGCGCGAGCGCACGGAGCGTCCAATGCGGCGCGAGGAGCTGACGACGACGGGGACGAAGAGCAGCAAAGCCCAGCTGAGGTGGCCGCCGAGCTTGATGACGAGCGCCATGGTGAAGATGAAGGTGAAGGTCTGCTGCAGAAAGTCGCTGAGCACGGTGCTGACGGCGGATTGCACGCGGTCAACGTCATTGATGAGCGTGGAGAGGATGGTGCCGGTGGGGTGGCGATGGAAGAAGCTGGACGAGCGGCGCAGGATGACTTCGTAGAGATGATTGCGCAGGTCGGTGATCATGCCGAGACCGGCGTAATTGACGAGGTAGGTGCCGGCGTAGTCGCAGATGCCCTTGATCACGGTGGAACCGACGAGCGCGATAGCCACCACGGTAAGGGGATTGTGCACGTGGAAGAATTGCGGAATGAAGCGGTGCACATCGAACTGCCACCGGGGCGAGGCCGAGGGGAAGAGCGCGAGCGAACTGGAGGGGTTATCGGGCTTGAGAACGACGGCGAGGATGGGAACGAAAAGCGCCATCCGCAGGGCGTCAAGCAGGCCCACGACGGCAAGCAGGAAGACACCGGGCAGCCACTCGATCGAGTAGGGCAGCCCAAAGCCCAGGAGGCGAAGGTATCGCTTCATGCCGGCCGGCCCGCCGCTGGCGAAGAAAGCCCGGCGCAGGGCCAGTTATGGGAAGAAAGCTCCATCCCAGTATTGTAGCCGGGGCGCGGAAGCTGGAAACAGCGGCTAGCTGCCAGCACCCTTCTGAATAAGGCGCGTGGTGGAGAAGCCCTCGACGAGGGGAACGATGCGGACCTGGCCGCCCCAGGAGGCAACTTCCTTTGCGCCGACGACGGAGTCTGCCTGGTAGTCGCCGCCTTTGACCAGCACGTCGGGCCGGGTGGCGACGATGAGCTCAAGCGGTGTGGGTTCGTCGAAGACGACGACGGCATCGACGGCGGAGAGCGCGGCGAGGACACGCGCGCGCGCATCCTGGCTGACGATGGGCCGGGTGGGGCCCTTCAGGCTGCTGACCGACGCATCGCTGTTGATGGCAACGATGAGGCGGTCGCCAAAGCGGCGAGCCTGCTCAAGCAGCGTGATGTGGCCGATGTGCAGCAGGTCAAAGCAGCCGTTGGTAAAGACGACGCGCTCGCCGTTGGCTTTCCATATCTGGACGCGCTGTGCGAGTTCGTCGCGGCCAAGGACCTGATCCTCCGCGTGCAGGGCAATCTCAGGACTGAGCGCGGCAAGCAACTCGTGCTTTTCGACCGGGACGGTGCCGACCTTGCCGACGACGATGCCCGCGGCGAGATTGGCAAGCTGCACGGCCGTCTCAGGCTGAAGAGCGG
>JBATYG010000345.1:0-1931 GCA_049673945.1 Occallatibacter sp. | reverse complement strand
AATATGTGGCCGCGAAGTTTCGTGAGGCCGGGCTCGAAACCGAGATCGTGCCGTATCGCGTGTGGCTGAACCAGCCGAAGGTGGTCCGCGTCGATGCCTTTGATCCCGAGGGCAAGCAGCTCATGAGTGGGCCAACGCGGGAGCAGGTGCCCGGAGACCCGTACCAGGACAACCCGCGCGTCGTGATGCCGTTCAACGGCTCGTCGGCTTCGGGAGACGTGACCGGCGAAGTGGTCTATGCGAACTACGGCCGGCTTGAAGACTTCGACCAGCTCGCCTCGCACCATATCGACCTGCACGGAAAGATCGTGATCGCCCGCTACGGGGGCAACTTCCGCGGCGTGAAGGCATACATCGCGCAGCTGCGCGGCGCAATCGGCATCCTCATCTATTCAGACCCGCAGGATGACGGCTACTACAAGGGCGATGCCTATCCGCTCGGTCCCTGGCGGCCCAGCACCGGTGTACAGCGCGGATCGGTCCAGTTTCTCTTCAATTATCCCGGCGATCCGGAAACACCCGGTGTTGCCTCCACGCCCGATCTGCCTGACTCGGCCCGCACCTCACCCGACGGCAACCAGCCGCGCATTATCTCGATCCCCATCAGCTACCACGACGCGTCGCCGATTCTTGAAGCGCTGGAAGGGCCCGGCGTTCCGCAGGGCTGGCAGGGCGCTCTGCCGTTCCGCTATCACCTCGGGCCGGGCGGCGTGAACGTGCACCTCGTTTCGCAGCAGGATTACCAGCTCCGAATGATCTGGGAGGTGGTGGGCAAGGTCAAAGGCTCGGCGTATCCTGACCAGCTCGTCATCAATGGCAACCATCGCGATGCCTGGGTCTATGGCGCAGTCGACCCCAGCAGCGGCACCGCCGCAATGCTTGAGGCCGTGCACGGCATCGGCGCGCTCATGAAGCAGGGCTGGCGGCCTAAACGCACCATCCTCTTCTGCAGTTGGGATGCCGAAGAAGAAGGGCTCATCGGCTCCACGGAGTGGGTGGAGCAGCACGCTGCCGAAATGGATCACGCCGTGGCCTACTTCAACACCGATGTGGGCGTCGCCGGACCCGACTTCACCGCAGCCGCCGTGCCCTCGCTCAAGGAGTTCGTGCGCGACGTCACCCGCTCTGTCCCCAGCCCTCTCGGCGGCACGGTCTACCAGGAGTGGCGCCTCAATCGCAACAAGGACGAGCATCATGCCTCCAACGCGCCGCCCCAGCCCGGCGAGGAAGTGCACGTGAGCGATCTCGGCTCAGGCTCCGACTTCACGCCTTTCCTGCAGCATGCCGGCGTGCCTTCGACGGATGTCGGCTCCAGCGGCCCGTATGGCGTCTACCACTCGGCCTTTGATAACTACGCATGGTTCACCATGAACGCCGACCCTCACTTCGTTTATCTGCAGGAGATGGCGCGCGTCTTCGGCCTCGAGGCGCTACGCATGGCCGATGCCGATGTGCTGCCCTACGATTACACCGCCTACGCGCACGACGTCATTGCATACATCGATGCCGCGAAGCGGAAGGCACATGACGATGGCTTCGCCTCACTGGATTTCGCGCCTGTGCAGGCTGCCGCGGAGCGCTTCTCTGCGGCGGCTGCCAAAGCGCATGCAGCGCAAACGTCACTAGGCGCAAATCCGGAACAACTGGCCCATCTGAATGACGCGCTGCGCAAAGTTGAAACCGACCTCCTCGCGCCCCAAGGTCTGCCCGATCGGCCCTGGTACCGGCACACAATCTACGCGCCAGGCGTCTACACAGGGTATGCGGCCGTGGTAATTCCCGGCGTGAATGAGTCGCTGGACGCGCACAACAGCACGCTCGCCGCGAGCCAGCTCCAGGTGCTCGCCAGCGCGCTCGACCGCGCGGCGCAAACTCTTGACTCTATTCAATAAACGCGCCCTCCAGGGTTATTCCCCCAACCGATCCTGGAC
>JBATYG010000344.1:0-3511 GCA_049673945.1 Occallatibacter sp. | reverse complement strand
GAGGCCGGCGTGCTGGGCGGCGCCACCGGGCACCACCTGCTGAATGAGGACGCCGGAGTCGGCGTCGAGGCCCATCTGCTGGGCGAGGTCAGGCCCGATGGCATAGGAGACGATCCCGAGCGAAGGGCGCTTGACGCGGCCGTAACGGGTGAGGTCACCGAGCACCGCCTTGGCGGTGTTGATGGGAATGGCGAAGCCAATGCCGGAGCTCTGCTCGGCGCCATTGGAGGCGATCATGGTGTTGATGCCGATGACTTCACCGCGCGAGTTGAGCAGCGGGCCGCCGGAGTTGCCGGGGTTGATGGCGGCATCGGTCTGGATGGCGTCGTCAATGGGCGCGCCCTCGGCGGTTTTGATGGAGCGGATGGAGCTGATGATGCCGCGGGTCATGGTACCGCGGAGGCCGAAGGGATTGCCGATCGCGTAGACCTGCTCGCCGACTGCGAGCTCTGACGAGTTGGCCAGGGTGACGGGCTGCAGATTGGGGGCGTCGATCTGCAGAAGCGCCAGATCATGGACGCGATCGGAACCGATGACCTTGGCCGCGTAGGTTTTCTTGTTGCTGAGCATCACCTGAATTCCGCGATTAGCCTGGTCGATCACGTGGTAGTTGGTGAGAACGTGTCCCGCCCGATCGAGGATGAATCCTGATCCCTGCCCTTCTTGCGGAACAGCGCCGTAGAAGAAGTTGAAGACCACCTGCCTTGAGGTGATGTTCACTACAGAGGGCAGCACCCGCTTGTAGACAGCGATATTGTTCAGCTCTTCAGTGTTGAAGGAGGGCGCCGCATTGGCCTCGGTGAGCTCGAGGGGGGAGCGGGCGCTGCGCAGGAAGGACAGGTCGCGGAGATGTGCGGGGAGATGAGTGGTGAGGTACCAGAATCCCCCGACAAAGAGGACAACCAACAACAAGGGGCGCAGTTTCATGATCACGAATCCTGAAGACCTTTCAGTGCAGATACGCCCCTTGCGCATGGCGGTTCCATGTGGAAGCGGTGCGGCTGCTGCCTTTGCTCTTATTTTAGAAAACCAGGGCGGCCCGGCTTGTTGCTCTCGGCCTGGAGATACTGCCAGAGCAGGTCGACTTTAGCCCACAGCGCCTGTCTATCTCCCACATTTTCTAAAACGTAGTCCGCCCGGGCTGCCTTTTCAGCGTCGGGGATCTGGTGGGCGAGGCGGGAGCGGGCATCGGCCTCGGCTGCCGCGCGCTGCGCAGCGGACAAACCGAGGCGCTCGACGTAGCGGCGGACCTTGAGATCGTCGGGCGCCGTGACGACGACCAGGCAATCGATACGACGGCGCAGATCGGAGAGCACAGTGTCGCGCTCGCCGCGGGAGCGGGCGTCGCGCTCGGCCTCGAAGATGAGCGCGGAGACGATGACGGCAATGGCGGAGGGGTCGCGCTCGAAGACGCTGTTCATCCACTGCATCTGGGCATCGACGACGGCGGGATGAACGATGCGGTTGAGCTCATCGAGACGGCCGCCGCGAAAGGCGATTTCGGCGAGACGCGCGCGATCGAGACGGCCATCGGCCGCGAGGACTGCGGGGCCGAATGCCTGGACAATCTGATCGAAGACGGGCTGGCCGGGCTCCATGAGGGAGCGGCCGAGATCGTCCGACTCCATGACCTGCGCGCCTAACTGGCCAAGCATGCCGGCAATGGTGCTTTTGCCGCTGCCGATGCTGCCGGTGAGGCCTACGCGCAGCACGAGTTCAGAGCCCCCGCCGCATTCTGGCGGCGCGCACGGTGTTGGCCATGAGCATGGCGATGGTGAGCGGGCCGACGCCGCCGGGGACAGGCGTGTAGGCGCCGGAGATCTCGTAGGCTTTGGGATGCACGTCGCCGACGATGGTGGATCCGCGTTTGGCGAAGGTGAGGGCGCGTTTGCCGTCGCCCGAGAAGAAGCGCTCGAAATCCTCGGGCGAGGTGATGCGGTTGATGCCGACATCAATAATGGTCGCGCCGGGCTTGACCATCTCAGGCGTGATGAAGCCGGGACGGCCAATGGCGGCGACGAGAATGTCGGCCTGGCGAATTACGGAAGGCAGGTCGCGCGTTTTGGAGTGGCAGATGGTGACTGTCGCGTTCTGATGGAGAAGGAGCATGGCGGCAGGCTTGCCGACGATGTCGCTGCGGCCGACGATGACAGCGTTCTGGCCGCTTACAGGCAGGTTGCTGCGCTTGAGAATTTCGATGACACCGGCAGGCGTGCAGGGAGCAAGGGCGGGACGGCCGGCCTGCAAGCGGCCGGCATTGACGGGGTGAAAGCCGTCAACGTCTTTCTCAGGCAGGACGGCGTCCAGCAGGGCCTTGGTGTCGACCTGTGCGGGCAGTGGAAGCTGGATGAGGATGCCGTCGATGTCATCGCGGCTGTTGAGGCTGCTGACGAGGTCGAGCATTTCCTCTGTGGTGACCGTATCGGGCGGGCTGATGAGATCGCTGTAGAGACCGAGCTCCGCGCAGGTCTGCACCTTGCTGCGCACATAGATTTCAGACGCCGGCACATGGCCGACAAGGACGGCGGCGAGGCCGGGACGGATTCCCTGCCCGGCAAGGGCGCGAACCTCCTCTGCGACCTCCTGTTTGATTGCAGCGGCGATGGCGGCGCCGTCAAGAACCTTTGGCATGCACACTCTCCGACACCCATCGTATCGCTTCGGGGCTTCGACGGCGGGTAAGCCCGAGATTCCTCTTTGCATCGATCAATGTGGAGATTATGCTTGCGGCATGTTTTCCCGCTGGTTGTGGCATGCCCGTCTTGCTGGTGTCGTGTGTCTGGCCCTTGGCTCGATTGCCGCGTATCCGTCTGAAGCCTCTTTTGCCCCGGGTGGTAACGTGCGGGCGCATGTGATCGAGGGGCTGGGCCGGGGAACGGTCCCGCTGGATGCAGGATGGCAATTTCAAACCGGCGACAATCTGGCCTGGGCATCGCCGAGCTTCGATGACTCGGGATGGAAGACGCTGCGCGGAGATGCGACATGGGGCACGCAGGGATTTCCGTCGTATCAAGGATTTGCGTGGTATCGGTACCACCTCACGATCAAGCCAGTCGCGGGTGCATCGCACGATCGGGCGCTGCTGATTCCGCAGATTGACGACGCCTATGAGCTCTACTGGAATGGGGTGCCGGTGGGGAAGAATGGAGCGCTGCCACCGCACCCCAACTGGTTTACCTCACAACCGCCGCAAACCTTCGGACTCGGGCCGATCCGGGAGGGCGTACTCGCGATTCGCGTGTGGAAAGCGCCGCTGGCTTCAAACGATCCGGACTCACTGGGCGGGTTTGAGGATGCTCCCCTTCTGGGCGAACCAGAAGCGATAGCAGCTCGCTTGAACCAGACGATGTTCCTCTGGCTGCGGAGCCACCAGATTGACTTTGCGCTGAATGGTTTGTATTCCCTGTTGGGGCTGCTGAGCCTTCTAGCGTGGTGGCGCGACCGCAAACAGTGGATGCTGCTGTGCATGGCCGGCTACACGCTGTCGCAGGTGCTCACGCTGCTCACGGGG
>JBATYG010000343.1:0-2613 GCA_049673945.1 Occallatibacter sp. | reverse complement strand
CGAGCCGGTTACCGTCGTCCGTGAGTTCTGGCACTCGTCAGTGCTGGGAATCAACCTGGTGTCGATCCTGGACGATCCCCGCATTGGCCGACAAACTTTCACGCTGACTGGAATTTCTCTTCAGGACGTCGATCCAAAATACTTCCAGCTGCCCGATGGCTACCGGGTCATTGATCGTCGCGATGCCAAGGGGCCGGACTCAGGCTCCAACTGACTCTATGCCGCAAAAAAGAAGCGGCCGGATCACTCCGGCCGTGTGCGTTTCTGTTTGAGAACCCGCGTCAGCGAGTTGGCGCGGAGCCTTGCGAGTGGATAGCCGCCGAGGGCTCAATTTCGCTGATGGCTCCATTCGGCACACCGTAGTAGTCCTCCGCCGCTCCGCGATGCCCATGGCAGCGCGCGAAAAGCTGCAGTCCAAGACTGGTCGGCATCAGCTCGGTTCCCTCGATCGGCGAGAACGAGGGCGACTTCACCGAGGTCGTCAGCAATCCCAGGTCGACCAGATACTCAAGGTCGCGATAGATTCGGATCATGTCGCGCGTGCCGGTAATCTGCATCATCTCGTGCGCGGAAAGAACAATCGGCCGCGATGAAAGCCGCTCCATGCTCGCCATATACTTGGAGGCCTTGGTGCAGGCTGCCGTCATCATGCGCACATGCGGCGCCGTGAGCTGGCTGAGCAGGCTGATAAACACCAGGTTTGAATCGTCTCTGCCGCTGAGCGTGCACGAGGTGGCCAGCAGACCGGCCCACAACTGCTGCGTCGATTCTGCATCCGCCCAAGAGCCATCTTCAAGAATGCGCAGCACAAGATTTGCCGGCGCACGCAGCTTGTCAGAGTTGGACCCGAATGCCAGCAGCCGCTCGGCGCCCAGGGCGATCTCGATGGCGCTTGCCACTCGGTAGTTGCTTAACCCCTCGCGCATCAGGCGGCGGATCTCGTCGCTCGAGCCGGGGCACAGCCGACTTAGAAACGCCAGGGCGCCGGCGACGCGAAACTCGCGAAGAATGTCTTCAGGCTCGGTCTGCTCTGCCGAGCTCTTCAGCGGACTCTGCCAGAGACGCAGATCCATGCCCGGCGGCAGTACGAAGGAGACGGCAACGCCGTCGTCGCCCCAGCGCACGGCCCGGGCCTGCACGGCGACACGGCGCTCAAAGTTGCCCTCGATCGGTCCCTTGCGCTGCAGCGTCAAAGAAAGCGTGTCCCCGGGCGCGAAGCGCTCGTTGGTGAGCAGGTAAAGCCCGGTGGAGCTGATGTCCTTGACGTGGGTCTGCTGCTGCAGTGATCCGTTCCAGAGGTAGGCAGCAAGTTCGGGCGAGGTGCGACGCTCAGCCCGGCGACGATCCGGCTGGGCATGCTTAAGAGATGCATTCATAATGCATGGTCCTCCGCTTCACAAAGGTTGCAAAGCCCCTCCGCTGCTTCGTTCACGGCTTCGCAGTTTGCGGGGCGCCCTTAAGATCCAAGCCCTGGTACAGAAGATTCTACTCCCGTAAATCCCCCTTTTGAACTATTCAAATTACTTTGGGAATGTGTAACAGAGGGAGCCACTCGGTGAAAAGGCCGTTGCCGGCGAAGCTGCAACAGGTTTAGTGCAAATTGCGCCGCCGCGGATGGGCGCTTTAGAGAGGCCGGTAAAAGCAGGCGCCGCCGGCGAGCGTCGCCGCCCACAGTGGGCTTTCGGCTGTCTGCTCGGCCGAGCCCAGCAACAGGATACCGTCTGGCGCGAGAAGACGATGCACATTGGCCAGCAGCGCGCGGCGGGTTTCGTGGGTAAAGTAGAGCATTACGTTGCGCAGAAGAATCATGTCAAAGCGCTCGCGAAGCATGAGCGGCGCCCGGCAGAGGTCGAGACGCTGAAAACGGCAGAGGCTGCGGATCCCTTTCCCTGCCTGCCATTGTTCCCCTGCGAGGTCGAAGTAGAGGGCGAGATGGCGCGGCTCAAGACCGCGGTTCATTTCAATACGATGGTAGACGCCGCGCGAGGCCCGCTCGATCGCCTCCGTCGCAATGTCGGTGCCGTCGATGCGCAGCGACCACGCCGTCTCGGCTCCGAAGTGCTCGCGCAGCAGAATCGCCAGCGAGTAGGCCTCCTGCCCGGTGGAGCAGGCCGCGCTCCACAGCCGAAGCGTGCGGCAGGAGCGGCGCGCCTCGGCCATGGCGGGCACGAGCTCGTGGCGTAGCAGGTCGAATGCGCGGTGGTCGCGAAAGAAGCTCGTCTCCCTGGTCGTCATCGCCTCGGCAATCGCGCGCTCGAGCTCCTGATCGCAGCCCGCACGCACCCGCTGCACAAGCTCGTGCAGCCGGCTCATGCCGTTGGCGCGCAGCACGCCGGCAAGGCGCGTCTCAAACAGGAAGTCGCACGAGGGGTCGAGAACGTTGTGCGACTCACGCAGCACAACCTCGCGCAGACAGGCGTAATCGGCAACAGCCAGCGCATCCGTCACGGAGCCACCTGCCCGCGTAGCGGCGCGTACCCGCGCGCTGTCTTCGCGCACGCGCTTCCGACGCCTTCGGCCCGGCCTGCGAGACGCACGAGTTCGCCGGCGATGGCCTCGATAGGCAGCACGCGATGCGCCAGACCCGCCCGCACAACTGCGCCCGGCATGCCC
>JBATYG010000342.1:0-5184 GCA_049673945.1 Occallatibacter sp. | reverse complement strand
GCCCCAGCAAGGTCTCCGGGTCATTCCTCTTTCTCTGGGAGTGGTGTCGATGCCGCTCAGCCTCGTCTTTGATCCCGATTCCTTCTATTTCGGCGTACTGCCCGTGCTTGCAAAGGCAACCGCAGTCGCTGGGGTGGCCCCTGTCACCATGGCCCATGCTGCGCTCCTCGGATTGCACACGACCGGGTTTCCCGTCAGCCCGTTAACGCCCGCAACGTACCTTGTTGTGGGCCTCTCAGAGATCAGCCTCGCGCAACATCAGCGCTACACGATCCCGCTTCTCTTCGCTGCCTCGCTGCTGATGACGCTTGCCGCGGTAATTCTCGGCATCATTCCCTTGTGAGAGCGATATGAAGACAATCAGAATTGGAGCCGGCGCCGGTTACTCGGGCGACAGAATCGACCCGGCCATTGAACTCGCAGAGAAGGGCGCACTCTCCTATCTCGTCTTCGAGTGCCTCGCCGAGCGCACCATCGCGATCGCGCAAAAGGCTCGCCTGCTCGATCCCACCGCCGGCTATGACCCGCTGCTTGAGGAGCGCATGGAGGCCGTGCTGCCACTCTGCGCCCATCAACGCATCCGGATCATCAGCAACATGGGCGCCGCGAATCCAGATGCAGCGGCAGAAAAAACCCGGGAGATCGCGCGCCGCCTCGGCCTACGAGGATTGCGTATCGCCGCTGTCTCCGGCGATGATGTTATCGATTTGCTGCGCCGCGGCGATACGGAGATTTTGAAGCCTGAGGGCCCGCTGCCGCCCGCTGAGAGGTGGCTTTCGGCCAACGTCTATCTCGGCGTCATGCCGCTGCTCGATGCGCTGCAAAGCGGCGCAGATGTCATCCTCACAGGTCGAGTTGCCGATCCGGCGCTCTTTCTTGCTCCGCTCATTCACGAATTCGGATGGTCGCTGGAGAATTGGCAACTCCTCGGCCAGGGCACGGTCGTCGGTCACCTGCTTGAGTGCGCAGGGCAACTCACCGGCGGATACTTCGCCGATCCCGGCTGCAAGGATGTTCCCAACCTTGCGCGCCTTGGCTTCCCGATTGCCGAGGTTGCCGCCGACGGCAGCGCGATCCTCACCAAGGTCGTTGGATCGGGCGGCGTACTCGATCGCCGCACCTGTACCGAACAGCTCCTCTATGAGATTCAGGACCCCTCTGCCTACTTCACGCCTGACGTGGTTGCCGACTTCTCCAATGTCTCGATCGAAGAAGTGGGGCCGGATCGAGTGCGGGTCCGCGGGGGCGCAGGCCGCCCGCGGCCATCCACGCTGAAGGTCTCCATCGGTTACCGCGACGGTTATATCGGAGAAGGACAACTCTCCTACGCCGGGCCCAACGCTCTTCGCCGCGCCGAGCTCGCGCGTGCAATTCTTGCGGAGCGGCTGGCGCGCTTTCAATTTTCCGAGTTGCGCTTCGATTTCATTGGCATCGACTCCATTCATGGGCCGCAACTCTCGCAGGCAGCGCCCGTTCCTTACGAGATTCGCCTGCGCGCAGCGGGGCGCGCCGCTTCGCTCGCTTCCGCAGCCTGGATTACTCGCGAGGTCGAGGCCCTCTACACCAACGGTCCAGCCGGTGGCGGGGGCGCGGCTGGCTCGACCCGTGAAATTGTCGCTATCGCATCCGCTCTCATCCCGCGGGAATCGGTCTCGCATCAACTTCGCATTCTGGAGTGCTGAAATGTTGCTGCATGAACTCGCCCATGCCCGCACCGGCGACAAGGGAAACATCGTGACCATCTCGCTGATCGCCTATCGCAGCGAAAACTTCACGCTGCTCGAAGAAAGCGTCACGGCCGAGCGCGTCGCCGTACACTTCGCATCTCTCATCGACACCCCGGTCGAGCGCTACAGCCTTCCCCAACTGGCGGCGCTGAACTTCGTGCTGCACCGCCCGCTTGCAAACAGCGTCACCCGTTCTCTGGCCCTCGACGCCCACGGCAAATGCCTCGGCTTCGCCCTGTTGGCAATGGAGCTTTGACCGGGCACCCAGGCGAGCGCGTCGGCGGGAAAGCTTCCAGGCAAAGCTCTGTTCGGAATGACGTGAATCGCTATCGTTTAAGTGCGTTCAGCTTGTCGATCACTTCTTTTAGTTGGTCGAGTTTTTGACCAGCTTCGCCCAGTTTGCCTTCCGACGTCAGCCGCTGGTAGTCGGCAAAATCTTTGGAAGCTTCGACAATGAGTCCGTCGAGATCTGTCGCGGGTTTACCCGGTTGCGCGGATGCAGGGGCGGAATGCAACACCTCAACCGAACTGAGGGACGAGGCTCCCCCGCTGAAGAGGGACGTCAGCGCCGTTTCGAATGTCGGCCCATAGGCGAGCCGGTCCTGCAGCGCGAGCACAACCAGTCGCAGCTCCGGCATCGGACTCCGTTCAGCCTGCAGGTAGATGGGCTCAGCATAGAGCAGAGCGCGGCCACAGGGGATGACCAGCAGACTTCCGCGCCGCACATGCGAGCCTTGCTGGTTCCAAAGTGTCAATTGCCCGGAGAGCTGAGCGTTCTGATCGATGCGCGCCTCGATCTGTAATGGGCCGTCCACCAGTCTTGTTTTGGGAAAGTTGTAAACCACCGACGTACCGTAGTGCGCGCCATCGCTACGTCCGGCGATCCAGCCAATCAGATTATTGCGGTTCGCCGGCGTGAAGGGCAGGATCTCAACAAACTCTTCGCCGATTTCTCCAGGCAGCTTCATGAGCACAAAATTCGGCTGCATCGCCTGGGCGGTCTGCTCTCCCCCATCGGCCATTCCAACTTCGTTCGCAATCGTCCACAAGTCTTCGCGGTTATAAAAGACCTCAGGATCAGTCATGTGATACAGGCCGTAGACTTCTGCTTGTACCTTGAGCAATGACTCGGGGTAGCGTACGTGTTTGCGCAGATCAGCGGGCATCGCCGCGGCATCCTTGAACAGGCTGGGAAAAACGCGACGATAAGCTGCCAGGATGGGGTCTTCGGGGTTGAAGACATAAAACGTCGTGGTGCCGTTGTAGGCGTCAATCACTGCCTTGACGCTGTTGCGCATGTAGTTGATGGAACCGTTGTCGAGGCTATAGTGGGTCGAATACGGGTAATTGTCCGATGTCGTGAACGCATCCATGATCCACGAAAGACGACCATCGTCTCCAATTACGATGTACGGGTCCTGCTCAAAGGTGAGGAAGGGCGCCAGGGCCGCGGTGCGGTCACGCACGTTACGCCGCATCAGTAGATGACTCTGGGAATTCACGTCATCACTGAAAGGCAACTTGGCCAAATCTCCACGATCAAAGGCCAGAAGAACGCGGCGCAAGAAGCTGCCCAGGACGATGCCACCACTGCCCTGGTAGGACGTGAAATTGTTGGTATCCCCTTGCGGGTAATTGAACTCCTGCTGCCGCGTGTTCACGTACACATCAGTGTCAGTCAACTCGCCGAAGTAGATTTCAGGACGAGTGACATTGAGATTACGCACCGTGCTCTGGACAGGCATGTTGCTCAGCAGCAGCGTGGG
This sequence comes from Occallatibacter sp., assembly GCA_049673945.1. Lineage (GTDB taxonomy): Bacteria > Acidobacteriota > Terriglobia > Terriglobales > Acidobacteriaceae > Telmatobacter. The sequence goes on along the minus strand of JBATYG010000342.1, from coordinate 1,691 downwards.
CAACCCTTCCTGTGTGAAGCCATTTACCGGGTTCACGGTGATGCCGTAGCCGTGGGTGTATATCAGTTTCTCGTTGATCCAGTTGCGGCTGCTCTCGGGGAGCTTTTCGATATTCAGTCCACGGGCGGCGAGCATCACTTCCTGCACCTTGCCATCGATTTCGTAGCGATCGATGTCGATGTCCGGGAAGTCGTAGTAAGTGCGGATTTCCTGAATCTGGCGCAACGTGTCCTGCAGCGCGTGCCAGTCCCACAGGCGAATGTTTTGAAGGGTGGGCTGATTGTTGGCAGCATCGGCGGCCTCGACAGTCGTCTCTGCGGGGAACTCGCGCTGCGCGAACCTATCCAGCCCGAAAGCCTGCCGCGTCATCTCGATGTTGTCGGCAATATAGGGCCGCTCGCGAACCAGCTCATTGGGCTTGACGAGAAAACTGGTTACGTACCAGCCAATGACTCCAACAGTGACATAACAGACGACGGCCGGAGCGAATGCTGCGATCAGCCACCGACCACGCGGCGCCCACACCGCGCTAACCAGGGCAATTACGGCGCCCAGCAACAGCGCGGCGGAGACCACCAGCATGCCGGTCAGCGTCACGTGCGCGCCAGTGTAGGTTACGCCGTCGAAGATTGTGTGATGTTCATAGAGTTGCGTGAAACGGCCGAGATACGTGCGAATGGCAAGGACGGCCAGCAGGAAGGCGACGGTGGCTAGAAGCCCGCGCCAGGGCATTTGGATATAGTTTGCCCGCCGCTCACCGAACGCACGCAATCCGCCGCTTACAAAAGCGAACAAAGCAGCCATCAGGCAGGTGATCACTGCGATCGTAAGCAACCAACCGGCGATGAGGTTCCATGCAGGCAAAGTGAACAGAAAGAAGTTCAGCGGCTTGCCGAAGATCGGATCGGCAACAGTGCCGCCGCCTGGAGCAAACCAGAATAACGCCAGCGTCGGCCACTCCGATGCCATGGCGCCGCCCGTGGCGAGCGCAATCAGCAGCGAAGCGCCAATCACGACGAATCGCAGGACGGGCTTAACCGGCAGGTTCAGTTCTCGCCCGCCGAAGAAGATCGTGTGATCGAGAGGCAGATCGTCGAGGTGTGCCCTTTGAAGAAGGGAGAAGGCTCCATACAGAATGAAGAAAGTGACCGCAGCGAAGCCGAAGAAGATTCCCCACTGCAGGGCTAACGTCCGGAGGAAGACGTCCCCGTACCCCAGCGATCGGAACCAGAGCAGGTCAACCCAATACGATAACGCGGTCCGGCTTCCGAGGAGAACTACGGCCAGAATCGCGAGAAGAAATAGGAACTTGTGATTGCGACGCCCCGGGATCTGAGCTCTCTTGGGCCAGTCAATCGACTCGTACATCGTTCACCCCGACTTGCCGGCGTTCTATGGTTCAACTGCCGGAATTGGTGCCGTACCAGAAGAATGCAGATTCTTCGGGTTTCTGAACTTAAGGTTCAACAATTGGCTCTTTCTCTACTCTAGTCTTCTTTAGTCAGCTTTCCCGAACCAGTTCACGAAGTGTACCGTTGTGCCAATTGAGCAGATCTTTGCTCGCTCCAACTCCAATACGCCAGGGATTTTCACCTCGTCGGGGCCGTCCAAGGCACATTAGAAGGTGGATCCTACTGTGTTTACCGCGTAAAATGTCGAATCAAGCACGAATATGAAGCAGACCATGTTGA
>JBATYG010000341.1:0-3248 GCA_049673945.1 Occallatibacter sp. | reverse complement strand
CCTCGCCGCCGCCCGGCCCGATCCTATCCCGTGTTTCACCGAGATGTCGAGCGGCAACCCGGTCTTCATCCTGCCCGGCGCACTGCGCAAAGACCCCGCTGCTCTCGCCAAGGGCCTCTTTGGATCGTTCACGCTCGGCGCAGGCCAGTTCTGCACCAAGCCCGGCATCGTTCTGCTGCCGGAGATGCCGGAGGCCACAGCTTTCACCGAGGAGCTGCATTCGTTCGTCGGCGCTGCAGCGCCCTTCACGCTGCTCACACCCGGCATCGCCCGCGAATACGTGCGGGGCACTGAAGCCCGCGCGGCGCAGGTAGCCCTCACCGCCGATGCGCCTGCAGTCGGCGGCGCCTCTAACTGCACCGCGCCAGCCAAGCTGTTCGAGGCGTCACTCGATGAATTGCTGGCTCAACCTTCTCTTGCTGAGGAAATCTTTGGCCCGGACACGCTTCTCGTCCGCGGCAACACGCCGGCTGATGCGCTTCGCGCAGCCGCCGCACTCGACGGCCATCTCACCGCCACGATCTTCGGCACGGACGAAGATCTCGCCGCCAATCGCGCGTTGATTCAGATTCTCGAACAGAAAGCCGGCCGCCTGATCTTCAACGCCTTCCCGACCGGCGTCGAAGTCTCGCACGCGATGGTCCACGGAGGTCCGTATCCATCCACCTCCGACGCGCGCTTCACCTCGGTCGGCAGCCTGGCCATCTACCGCTTCGCCCGGCCCGTCTGCTTCCAGGGATTTCCCGACGCGATGCTCCCGCCGGAGTTGCAAGAAGCAAATCCGCTCGGCATTCGCAGGCTGCGCGACGGCAAACCGGAGTAGCCGTTCACTTTGAACCTTGAACTGCGAACTGCGCTACAGCACTTTCGCCAGCCACTGGCCCGTGTGCGAGTGCAGGTTGCCCGCAACCTCTTCCGGCGTGCCTTCCGCGACAATAAGGCCGCCGCCCTCGCCACCCTCGGGGCCCAGGTCGATCACCCAATCCGCGGACTTGATCACGTCCAGGTTGTGCTCGATTACAATCAGTGATCCGCCGCCGTCGATCAGCTTGCGCAACGCCGTCAGCAGCTTCGACACATCGTCAAAGTGCAATCCCGTCGTCGGCTCGTCCAGGATATAGAGCACGCGGCTGGCCTGTGAGGGCTTCGCCGATGCATTCGCCGACCGCACCTGCGCCAGGTGCGCCGCCAGCTTCACGCGCTGTGCTTCGCCGCCTGAAAGCGTCGTCGCCGACTGCCCCAGCCGCAGATAGCCCAGGCCCACCTCGTCCAGCACCGCCAGCTTCTCAAGCAGTCGCGTCTGCCCGGCAAAGAAGCGCAGCGCTTCCTTCACTGTCATCTGCAGCACGTCGTGGATATTCTTGCCTTTGTAGCGCACCTCGAGCACCTTCGCCTGGTAGCGCGTGCCATTGCAGTCCTCGCAGGGCAGTTCCACGTCCGCCAGGAACTGCATCTCTACCGTCACCGTCCCGTCGCCTTCGCAGGTATTGCAGCGCCCGCCGGGCACGTTGAAGGAAAAGTGGCCCGGCGTGAGCGAAAGCCGCTTCGCCTCTGGCTGCGCTGCGAAGAGCTCACGGATCAGGTCGAAGCCCTTGATATACGTGATCGGATTCGAGCGCGGCGTCCGCCCAATCGGCGTCTGATCAACCAGCACCACATCGTTCAGCCGCTCCACGCCCTTCAGCGAGGTGAAAACTGCCGCCGGATCGCTCCCATTCGTCTGCCCCAGGGCCTGCGCCACCGCGCGATAGAGCACGTGATGCACCAGCGTCGACTTGCCTGACCCCGAAACGCCCGTAATCGCCACCAGCATGCCCAGCGGAATGTCCACGTCGACCTTGTGCAGGTTGTTTGCCTCGGCGCCGCGCAGTTGCAGCTTCTCTCTGCCCGGCGTGCGCCGCCGCGTCGGCACCGGGATCGTAATCTTCCCGGAGAGATACTTTCCCGTCAACGAATTGGGATCCGCCTCGACTTCCGCTACCACACCTTCGGCCAGCAGCTTGCCGCCGAATTCGCCTGCGCCCGGTCCCAGGTCCAGCAGATGATCTGCCGCCCGCAACACATCGGCATCGTGCTCAACCACCACTATCGTGTTGCCCAGGTCGCGCAGTTCTTTCAGAATGCGGATCAGCCGCGCCGTATCCCGTGTATGTAATCCGATCGAAGGCTCGTCGAGCACGTAGAGCGTGCCCACCAGCCGGGAACCCAGCGATGTGGCCAGTTGAATGCGCTGTGCCTCGCCGCCCGACAGCGTCGAAGCCAGCCGGTCCAGCGTCAGATATTCCAGCCCCACGGCATCCAGAAAATTCAGCCGCTGCCGCACCTCATCCAGAATCGGCCCGGCAATCTCCTCCTGCATCGGCGTCAGCTTCAACGAGCCGAAGAACTCCTTCGCCTTCGTAATCGTCAGCGCCGCAGACTGGCAGATATTCAGCCCATTCAGCCGTACCGCGCGCGCCTCGGCCCGCAGCCGCTGTCCGCGGCAATCCGGGCACTCCGCATAGCCGCGATACTTGCTCAGCATCACCCGCACATGCAGCTTGTACTTCTTCCGCTCAAGCTGCGCAAAGAAGCCATGCACGCCCTCGAAGCTGCCGCTGCCTCGCAGCACCGTCTCCCGCGCCGCCTCAGTCAGATCGCGCCACGGCACATCCAGCGGCACGCGCAGCTCTGCCGCCCGCTTCTTAAGATCCATAAACCACGAGCGATACTTTGGCCGGTTCCACGGATCGATTGCTCCCCCACTCAGGCTCAGGCTCTTATCGGGAATCACCAGGTTCAGGTCGTAGTCCACTGTGTTGCCAAAGCCCTGACACCGCGGACACGCCCCAAAAGGATTGTTAAAGCTGAAGAGCCGCGGCTCCGGCTCCTTGCCCGCCCTGTGGCAACTCGTGCACTCATACTCTCCCGAAAACCGATAGCGCCGGCGTTCCGCTCCTTCGTCGCGCGGAGCCTCTTCAAAAACCACCTCGCCCGCTTCGCGGTATGCGATCTCGCCTGCGTCCACGATCCGCGCCCGATTCTCCGCGCCCACCACGATGCGATCGAGAAGCACAAACACCGGCCGCGAGAAATCGAGATCGAGCAGCGATTCCGGCGTCGAAAACTCGAAGACCTGTCCGTCCTGGTACAGCCTGTTGAACCCAGCCCGGCGCAATTCCACAAGCCGCGCCTTCAGAGGTTCGCTCAGCGTCTCGTCGGCCGTGGCCGTCGTCTTGACCGCTGCCTTTCCCGCTTTGGCTTTTGGA
>JBATYG010000340.1:0-2842 GCA_049673945.1 Occallatibacter sp. | reverse complement strand
GCCAGATGCGGTCGATTCCTTCGCGGACCACCTCAACCGGCGCACGGTTTGAGTCGCGGGACACAAGCGCGCATTCATTCTCGAGCATGAGCTGGCTGATTGAAAGATCGTGGGCGTGCGCGGACGCGAGCAGGTCGGCAGCGGTGCGAAAAGGGAAAGGCACGGCTGCCTCCCACTTCGCATTTGGCTTTTCGCCGTCTTCCACGATGAAGCCGCCACCGATGGAAAAGTAAGTGCGCGCATCGAGAGCCACGCCTGCCTCGTCGAAGGCCGTGAAGCGCAGGCCATTGGGATGCTGCATCTGCGCACAGGGCGGATACATCGCGTCGCGGTGAAAGAGCAGGTCGGTCGGTTCGTTGAAGGGGATGGAGCGATTGCCCGCGAGATCGATGCGCCTGGCCGCACGCACGGCGGCCACGGTGGACTCAATCAGCGCAGGATCAATGGCTGCGGGCTCATTGCCGCAGAGGCCCAGGATAACGGCTCTATCCGTCGCGTGCCCGAGGCCGGTGAGGGCGAGCGAACCAAAAAGCTCAGCCTGCACACGCACCACGCCATCAAGCAAGCCGCCATCTGCCAGACCACGCGCAAAGCGGCAGGCTGCGCGCATGGGGCCCATGGTGTGCGAGCTCGAAGGGCCGACGCCGATCTTGTAAAGGTCGAAGAGGCTTATTGGCACGATGCGATTCTAAGCCTTTTTCTGAAGCGCGGGCTTTGTCGACGAGACGCGCCGGCCTCTGCCGCACCCCTGACCAAGGTCACGCGTCCCGGCGGCGCACAGATGGTACACTCGGAAAACTCAATCCTTCTTACTTATCTATGCTCTTCAAGGCTATTAGTGCAGCGGTTTATGGCATTGACGCGAACCTGATCGATGTTGAAGTCGACTACAGTGGCGCCGTCTCGGACCAGGATCACTTTCACACCGTCGGGCTGCCCGATGCAGCGGTGCGCGAGAGCCGCGACCGCGTTCGTGCCGCGATCAAGAACTCCGGCTACCTGATTCCGCCGACACATATCACCATCAACCTGGCGCCCGCCGATCTCAAAAAAGAAGGCTCGGGCTTCGATCTGCCAATTGCGCTGGGCATTCTCGGCGCGTATGGCGCTCTGCAGGTGAGCGAGGTGAGCCAGTACCTGATGGTGGGCGAGCTGGGGCTCGATGGCAGTGTGCGCGCGGTGCCGGGCATGCTGCCGGTTGCGATCCTCGCCCGCGAAAAGAAAATTCCGAACCTCATTTTGCCTGCGGCAAACGCTGCCGAGGCGGCCGTCGTCGAGGGCGTGAATGTGTATCCCGTCACTTCGCTGCTCGACGTGATTCAGCTCTTGAACACTTCGCTGCTGGGCGTGCCGCAACGCGAGCCCTTTCGCGTGTCGACCGAGGCGCTGCTCGGCGAGCTGCAACATTTTGGCGTGGACTATAAGGACGTGCGCGGGCAGCAGACGGCGAAGCGCGCACTCGAAGTGGCGGCAGCCGGCAGCCACAACATCCTCATGATCGGGCCGCCGGGATCGGGCAAGACGATGCTGGCCAAGCGAATGCCCTCGATTCTCGCGCCGCTGACCTTTGACGAGGCGCTTGAGACAACGAAGATTCACTCGGTTGCCGGGGTGCTCGACGCTTCAGCAGGCCTGGTGGCGCAGCGGCCCTTTCGCTCGCCGCACCACACCATTTCTGACGCGGGCCTGATCGGTGGAGGCATCGTGCCGCGGCCGGGCGAAGTCTCGCTCGCGCACAACGGCCTGCTCTTCCTCGATGAACTGCCGGAGTTTCCCCGCAACGTACTCGAGGTGATGCGCCAACCGCTCGAAGACCACACGGTGACGATCGCGCGAGCCTCGATGTCGCTCAGTTTTCCGGCCCGATTCATGCTGGCTGCAGCCATGAATCCCTGCCCCTGCGGCTACTTTAATGACAAATCGCGCGAGTGTCTTTGCACGCCGCCGATGATCCAGCGCTATATCGCCAAGATCTCGGGGCCGCTGCTGGACCGTATTGATATCCACATAGAGGTACCGGCGGTTCAATACAAGGAGCTGCGCGGCTCGGCCGCCGCCGAAGGCTCGGCGGAGATTCGCGCCCGCGTGCTCGGTGCCCGCGAGCGGCAGCGGGAGCGCTTCCACAAGACAGGGGAGAAGATCTACTCCAATGCCCAGATGACGACGCGGCAGATTCGCGCCTACTGCGAGCTGGGCGCCGACGCCGAGCGGCTGCTGGAACGGGCGATGCAGCAGCAGGGGCTGACGGCCCGGGCGCATGATCGCATCCTCAAGGTAGCGCGAACGATAGCAGATCTCGAGGGCGCTCTAAGCCTGACCGTCGCGCATCTGGCCGAGGCGATCCAGTACCGGACGCTCGACCGCAGCTACTGGGCCTGACTGTGGGCCTGACCGTGAGCCCGACCGTGAGCCCGACGGGCGATCGCAGGTCCAGCCTCCCCGGCCGACCGTAACAGAAATGGTTCATTTCCGACCGTAACCTGCGGAAATCCCTCGAAAATCTCCGCGGCGGACCGCCTTTTAAGCGCGCAGCCTTGACTCCCATACATGCAAGTAAATAAACACGTTAAGTAGATGAAGGCAGAAAGATTGCGGGCATCACGGAAGGGGCTGCCGGGAGCAAAAAAATGTTGACCCGTTAACCTGCCGGGTATACATTCATGAGTGCCATCCAAAGGATAGATTGCACGGCGCGGTCGCCTGTCTCTCTGTTAGTTCCAGCATCGATATTGGGCCCTGGCTCAGGTGGATGCCTGCGGAGCGGAGTACCGCCACCGAGATGGCATTCGGAGTGCTTGCCGTTTCGGCGGGCAGTTCTGATCAGATGAAGCGGCACAAACCT